>JADCFR010000073.1 GCA_020249415.1 Roseomonas sp.
CAAGGCGCAGCGTATCCCCCCAGGATTTATCGGCGGTTTCATCATCAAGTGTGATGGGCAGGGCGCGCAGCAGGCCGGCAAGCTCTGCCCGTTTTGCCGCATCCAGCCGGCGCCGGCGTTCCGCCTCCAGCAAGCCATTAAGCGCTTCCAGCGGCCAGAGCAGCGGCGCCATGGCGCCGGTTGCTACCACGCGGTCCAGCAGTGCCATGATGGGGGGCGACTGTTCATCCTCAAAACACCAAGCAAGTGCGACAGAGTTATCGAGCACGAAGCTCACTTGCGGCCCGCTTCCACCAATTCCTTCACGGGGATGCCGGCAAGCTTCGCCCCGCGGCTGGCGGCGCGCAGCGCCTCGGCGGTCTGGCGCGCCTTTTCCTGATCGAAGCTTGGCAGCACCGGGACCAGCTTCGCGACAGCAACGCCGCGGCGCGTGATGGTGATTTCCTGGCCACGGACCACTTGATCAACAAGGGCGCTGAGCCGGTTCTTGGCATCGAAAAGAGGGATATTCATGTGCTGATCCATCTGGCTAGTTAGCTATCTAGCCAGATAGCGCGGCTCTTGTCCAGCACATAAGCAACCGCCTAATCCAGCAATACCCCCCGAAATGCCGCCAGCCGCGCCGGGGTCAGCCCAAGCCCGTCTTCCAGCAAGCCGCCCTCAGACCCGAAGGGCGCCGCCGCCGCGTCCAAAGCGGCGGTGAGTAGCGCCGGGTGGGTATCCAGGATGGCCTGCTTTGCTTCCTCGGGCGCCTCATCCGGCAGCTTGTGGTCGCGCCGCCAGAAGCGGTCGGTGGCGACATAATCGGCCAGGATATCGTCGCGCGTAACGCCAAGCGCGGTCAGGATCAGCGCCGCCCCAAGCCCGGTCCGGTCCTTCCCCGCCGAGCAGTGAAACAGCAATGGCCGGCGGTCATCTTCCAGGATCAGATCAACAAGCCGGCGATAGACCGGCAATTGCTCGGTCGCGTAATTCAGATAGGCAATGCCGAGCAGCCGCGTTGTCTCCGCCCGCGTTGCCGCGCCATTGGCCAAAAGATCGCGCAGGGATGCGCCGATGCGCGGTTCAATCGGCAGCGGCACGGCCCGCGCGCCTGGCGGCAGGCGGGATGGGGCGGCGGCGGCTTCCCGCGTGCCGCGCAAATCGCACACGGTGCTGAGCCCCGTCGCTTCCAGCGCCACCAAATCCTGATCGGTCAGGCGGTGCAGCGCATCGGACCGGAACAGCACCCCATGGCGCAAGGCCCGGCCCTGATGGCCGCGCCAGCCACCCAAATCGCGGAGGTTGGAGGCACCTTCAAGCGGCAGAAGTCGGGGCAAATGCTGGGTCATGGGCGATTTATGCCAGAAAGCGCCGCGCCCGCCCATGCGGCGGGATTGTTTCACAGACAACAAAACTGATTTAGAAGGCGCGCGGCATTTGCCGCCTTTGGGAATGAAAAATGGGCACGGCCCTGGAAATTCTGATCATCCTGCTGCTGGTTCTGCTGAATGGTGCCTTTGCCATGTCGGAACTCGCCATCGTGTCCTCTCGCCGGTCGCGGTTGATGGCCATGCAGAAGCGTGGCGTGCGGGGGGCCGATACGGCGCTGGCGCTGGCCGAGGACCCGCAGCGCTTCCTGCCGACCGTACAGGTGGGCATCACCATGGTCGGCATTATCGCCGGCGCCTTCGGTGGCGCGCGGCTGGCCGGCACCGTGGCCGCTGGCCTGGAAATGCTGCCTTTCCCTGTGCCCTTCGTGCAGGAAGTGGCTTTCGCGCTGGTGGTGCTGGCGATCACCTATCTCAGCCTGATCCTGGGCGAGCTGGTGCCCAAGCAATTGGCCCTGCGCGAGCCCGAGAAAATCGCCATTTTGGTTGCGCGGCCCCTGGCGCTGCTCGCGCGCTTCACCGCGCCCATGGTCTGGCTTTTGGGTGCATCTTCCGCCCTCGTGCTGCGCTTCTTCGGCCCGGTGCGCGCTTCTGATCAGGCCGTGACAGAAGAGGAGGTGAAGGCGGTGGTCGCGGAAGGTGCCCAGGCTGGCGCGCTGGAGACCGAAGAACGCCACATGATCGAACGCGTGCTGCGCTTGGGTGACAAGCCTGTGCGCGCGCTGATGACGCCGCGCAATGACATCGCCTGGCTCGACCGTGCTGAACCCTTGGAAAACCTGCCGGAGAGGCTCCGCGCCGCGCATGTCACGCGCTTTATCGTGGCGGATGGTCGGGTGGATAATGTGGTCGGCGTGGTGGCCGCCAAGGATTTGCTTGATCAGCTTCTGGCGGGTGGTCCCATGTCGCTTGATGCCGCCCTGCGCCAGCCCTTGGTGCTGCCCGATACGCTGACCGCCTTGGATGCGCTGGAACGCCTGCGCGGCGATCCGCTCGGCATGGCGCTGGTGATGGATGAATACGGGTCATTCGAAGGCATGGTGACCGCGTCTGACCTGCTGGAGGCGATCATCGGCGAATTGGGACCAAGTGAGCCCATGCCGGCGGAAGCGGCGGTGCTGCGCTTTGATGGATCCCTTTTGCTGGATGGCAGCATGCCATCCGATGAATTGCGCGCGCGGCTTGACCTGCCGGAAATGCCGGGCGCCGGGACCTATCACACCGTGGCGGGGCTGATGCTGGCGCTGCTGCGCCGTGTCCCGCGTGAGGGGGACCGGATCGTTTGGGCTGGCTGGCGCTTTGAAATTGTGGATATGGATGGCAGGCGCGTGGATAAGGTGCTCGCGAGCCGGGAAGAAGCCGGTGGTGATGGTGGGGGGTGAGGAAGTGTATGAACGAAGGCCAATTTGAGCCTTCGGCGACAGTGCCCTGAAGATACCGGGCGTGATGGCCAGCGCGGTCTGGCGCTTCTGGAAGACCCACCCGCGCCAACCCTGCGACCGCGCGGGCGGAAGCGGATGGCGACCAGGTTTGGCATGTGATGTCCTCGCCGGACCTTTTGGCGTCCGGAGGATGCGGCCGCGGCGGCAATGCCCGCATTTCTC
>JADCFR010000074.1 GCA_020249415.1 Roseomonas sp.
CCATCGGCGCCGCCAATCAGCGGCACGCCCGCCGAACCGCCACAGCCAAGGATCGTGACGGTGATCAAGCCTCAGGCAGCCTTCTTGAACAGCGTCTCGAAATTGCGGGTCGTGAGCGCCTCAAGCGAGGCGATTTCCATCCCGCGCACCCCGGCCAGCACCTTGGCGGTATGGGCCACCATGGCGGGTTCGCAGCGCTTGCCCCGGAAGGGCACGGGGGCGAGGTAAGGCGCATCGGTTTCGACCAGCAGCCGATCCGCCGGGATATCCCGTGCAATCTCTCGCAATTCCTCGCTTTTCGGGAAGGTCAGCATGCCCGAGAAGGAGACATATCCCCCCATCGCCACGGCGCGCTCCGCCAGGCCGCGCCCGCTGCTGAAGCAATGCAGCAGGAAGGGAAAGGCCCCGCCCCTTTCACGCTCCTCGGCCAGGATAGTGGCGATATCCTCATCTGCCTGGCGGGCATGGATCGCAAGCGGCAGGCCGGTAAGCTGCGCGGCGCGGATATGGTTGCGGAAATTCTCGGCCTGGGCGTCGCGCGGCGCCTTGTCATAAAAATAATCAAGCCCGCTTTCACCAAGCCCGATAATGCGCGGATGATCGGCCAGCGCTGCGAGTGCCTCGGGCCCAGGCAGCGGGCCTTCCCCGGCATTATGCGGGTGGATGCCGACCGTCCCCCAGACGCAGTCAAAGCGTTCGGTCAGCGCCTTGACCTTTTCCGCCTGGGCGAAGCGTGTGCCGATGGTGACCATGCGGCCAATGCCGGCCTCAAGCGCGCGGGCAATAACATCGTCAATCTCCGCCTCGACATAATAATCGAGGTGGCAATGGCTATCGACCAGCATCAGGTGGCCTCGATCTCGATTTTGCGAAAGAGCGGGCTTGGCGGTGGCAGGGCCGTGCCGCCGGGCAAGGGGGTCGCGAGCGCGGCCAGGTCCCGCGCATCGGCAGGCACGCCGAGTTGATCGAGCAAGGCGGCCATGGTGCCGGGCATGAAGGGTTGCAACGCCGTCGCCGCACCGCGCAGCACGGAATGGAGATGGCGCAAAACCGCTTCCATGCGGGCCAGATCGGTCTTCTTCAAGGCCCAAGGCGCTTGCGCGGTGATATAGCCATTGGCAGCGCGCACCACGCGAAACACTTCTTCCAACGCCAGATGAAAGGCCTGGTCTTCCACATGCTTGCCGACCAGGCCAGGCATGGCGGCAAGCGCTTCCAGCAGCGCCATATCATCGCCAATGGCCGCCGCTGGCGCGGGCAGCTTGCCCTCACAATTGCGTTGAATGAGCGAAAGCGTCCGATTGGCAAGGTTGCCGAGCGCATCGGCCAATTCGCCATTCAGCCGATTGGCCAGCGCTTTGCGCGAAAAATCCCCATCCGATCCAAAAGGCACCTCACGCAGCAGGAAATAGCGCAGCGGGTCCAGGCCGTAATCGGCAACCAAGGCCACCGGATCAATGGCATTGCCCAGCGACTTGGACATTTTCTGCCCTTCAATCGTCCACCAGCCATGGGCAAAAACCCGCTTCGCCGGCGCGATCCCCGCCGCCAGCAAAAAGGCCGGCCAATAGATGGTATGGAAGCGCACAATATCCTTGCCGACGAAATGCGCGCTGGCGGGCCAGAATTTCCAGCGCTCGGCCTTCGGGTCGGGATATCCCGCCGCAGTGATGTAATTCGTCAGCGCATCCAGCCAGACATACATCACATGCGCGGGATCGCCCGGCACTTTCACGCCCCAGGTGAAGCTGGTGCGCGAAATGGACAGATCAAGCTTTTCGGGTTTTTCGGCGAAATCCTTGAGCCCCTGCTGCACAAAGGCGCGCACTTCATTGCGCCGCGCTTCGGGCTGCACATCAATCCGCTCAGGATGGCCCTCGGGCAAATCATAGCGGCGGAGCAATTCCGGCAGCCATTTGGACAGGCGGAAGAAATATGATGGCTCACGCACCCATTCCACCGGCGCGCCTGATGGGGCGTATTTCACCCCGTCACGTTCGGTCAGCTCATCCGGGCCGTAAAACGCCTCATCGCGCACGGCATACCAGCCCTCATAATGGCCAAGGTAGATTTCATTGCGCTTCGCCAATTCTTCCCACAACGCGGAACAGGCCGCCTTGTGGCGCGCTTCCGTGGTGCGGATGAAATCATCACTGGAAAGGCCGAGCGTGCCAGTCAGGTCGCGGAAATGCTGGCTCACTTGATCCGTGAAGGCTTGCGGGTCCATCCCGGCATCACGCGCGGCCTTTTCCACCTTCTGGCCATGCTCATCGGTGCCGGTCAGGAAGAACACCTCATGGCCCTGAAGCCGCCACCACCGCGCCAGCACATCCGCCGCGACCGAGGTATAGGCATGCCCGACATGTGGCTTGTCATTGACGTAATAGATCGGCGTGGTGACGTAGCGCGTCTGGGTCATTTCTCTCGGTCTTGCTGTAGCGCGCTCAGGCTGAAAGCCAGGAAAGCCCGGTCAGCACCGCCTGTTTGCGGTCCATATTCAGCTTTTCTGTCTCTTCCACGAGGCGCCCGAGCCTATCCCACAGCGCGGGCCAGGCGGCAAGCGGATGGGCGGCGATCCAGCCAGGGGCGGGCTCGCCCCGAGCGGCCTGACGCAGCCCCGCCGAAATGCGCCCGCGCAGCAGCCCCATGAAGGTGGTGAATTGCGCCCCACTGCGATCCGCCGCGCAACGATCCGCCAGCACATGCAGCCGCGCCGGATCGGGCCGCTTCAGGTTGCTCAGGCATTCTTCCACCAGAGCCTGCAATTCCAGCCCATCGCCTTCGGCCAATTGCATGGCGCGGCCCGGTGAGCCTTCCGCCATCTCGGCGAGTTTTGCGCGATCCGCTGCAGGCAAATCCGGTAAAAGCTGCTTGAGCAAAGGCGCCATTTCCGCCTGATCGAGCGGGAACAGATCCAACCTGCGGCAGCGGCTGCGAATGGTCGGCAAAAGCCGTGTCGGCGCTGATGACACCAGCAGCAGAATGGCGCGTGCCGGGGGTTCTTCCAGCACTTTCAGAATGGCGTTTTGCGCCTGCAGGTTCATTGTCTCCGCGCCATCCACCACCACAACACGCCAGCCGCCTTCGGCTGCCGTCAGGGTCATGAAACCGGGAATGAGGCGCGCGGCTTCCACATTGATGTCATTGCGCTTGCGCTCACCGCGCAAAGTATCGGCATCAATGGTCAGCAGGTCGGCATGGCTATCGGCGGCCACGCGACGAAACACTGGATTGGCGGCGTCCAGATACAAGGGCGGCTTGCCCTGGGGCGCATCCGGCATGCCAGCCAGTAGCCAACGCGCAAAGCGCCACGCCAGCGTCACCTTGCCAATGCCGGCCGGGCCGGTGATCAACCAGGCGTGATGCAGCCGGCCGGAACGCGCTGCCTCGGCCAGGCTCGCGGCGGCGCTTTCATGGCCGAAAAGCTCCGGATTGGCGCGCGGTTCCGGCAGGCTCACAGCTTGGCGCCCAGCCTTTGACGCAGGGCTTCACTGATCGCCGCATACACCGCTTCCGCATCCCGTGCCGCATCCAACACCACGCAGCGTGTCGGCTCGCGCCGCGCGATATCGGCAAAGCCTGCGCGAATACGGGCATGGAAATCAGCGCCGAGCTTTTCGTAGCGATCCGCTGTACTCCGCGCCCCTGCACGCGCAAGCCCCGCTTCAACGGGCAGATCGAGGATCAGCGTCAGGTCCGGCTGCAAACCCTCAAGCGTCAGATCACAAAGCCACGCCCAGGTTTCATAGGCGAGGCCCTGCCCCGCCCCCTGATAAGCCAACGTGGAATCCGCAAAACGATCGCAAATCACCCAGGCGCCGGCTTCCAGCATGGGGCGGATGGACCGCACCACATGTTCCCGTCGCGCGGCGAAATGCAGCATGGCTTCCGTCAGACTGTCCCAGGAACCAGGCGAGAGCAGCAAATCACGAATACGCTCTGCCCCCGGCGCGCCGCCGGGTTCACGCGTGCGCAATACCGGTACACCTGCCGCCGCAAGCGCCAAAGCAAGCCGCCGCGCCTGGGTGGATTTACCAGCGCCTTCGCCGCCTTCCAGCGTGATAAAATAGCCTCGCGCCATGAATGCGTCAGGCGCCGGAGACCCAGCGCCCGATCACCGCCGGAATGCGCGGCAAAAGCCCGAGTTTTTCGACATCTGCCCCGGCCACCAGCGGCACGGAGAGTGTCGGCACCCCCTGCCCCGCCACCTGCAATTCGCCAATGGTCTGCCCGCGCATCACAGGCGCGGTGAGTGGCGCCTGATAGCGCACGCGCACTTCCAACCTATCGCGCCAACGCCGCGGCAGCGTCAGCGTAATGTCGCGCCCGCCCACCATGGGCACGGTGCGGCGCTCACCAAGATAGACCGGCACGTCCTGCACGGTATCCTGCGCGCGGAACAAGGTGACCGCTTCAAATTCGCGGAAGGCCCATTCCATCAGGCGTTCGCTTTCCTCGGCCCGCGCGCGCATGGTCGGCAGCCCATTCAGCACCAGAATAACGCGCCGCCCATCGCGGATGGCGCTGCCGGTCAGGCCAAACCCGGCTTCCTCCGTATGGCCCGTCTTCAGCCCATCGGCACCCGACACGCGCGACAGCAGCGGGTTGCGGTTATCCTGGCTGATATTGCTGAAGCGGAAACTGCGTTCATTATAGAAGCGATAGTAATCCGGGAAATCGGTGATGATGCGCCGCGCCAGGATGGAGAGATCACGCGCGGTCATGCGGTGTTCCGGATCGGGCCAGCCGGTGCTGTTGCGGAAATTGCTGTTGGTCAGACCAATGCGCCGGCCGGTTTCGTTCAGCAGTTCCGCGAATTGCTGTTCACTGCCGGAAATCGCTTCGGCCAGCACAATGCAGGCATCATTGCCCGATTGCACGATCACGCCGCGGATCAGGTCTTCAACCCGCACCTGCTGGCCGATATCCACAAACATCTTGGACCCGCCCATGCGCCAGGCCCGTTCGCTGACAGGCAGCATCTGATCCATTTGCAGCCGCCCCTGGCGCAGCCGATCAAACACCACATACATGGTCATGAGCTTGGACATGCTGGAAGGCGGCATGCGCTCATCAGCGTTTTTCTCAAGCAGCGTGGCGCCGGTTTCGAAATCCACCACCAAGGCCTGGCGGGCGAGCACATCCACATTGCCGACTACGGTCGCAACGGGCGTGCCTTCCTGGCGCGGCGCGGGGCGGCGCTGCGGCTGGGCGGGGGCTGGCGCCGGGCGCTGCTGCTGGGCAAATGCGGTATCCGCCGCTAGCCATAGCGGCAGGCCGCCCAAAACGCCCTCAATGATCCTGCGACGCGATGCCATGCCCGGTTCCTTCATGCCTGATCGCTTTTACGCCAAGAAAAGGCGGCGCGTTTATTCCACAATAATCCTTGCCCCGGATAGGCCAGCGGCCAGAGTCCGCTCAAGCGCAAAATCCGCGGCCCGGACCTCAGCGAAGGGACCAAGGGCGACGCGGAAGCTGGCACTGCGCCCCCTGCCCTGCTGGCTGATCCGCGCCCCCGGCAGGCGGGCTGCGACCGCTTCCGCGCCATATCTGGTGGAGAATTGCCCGGCTTCCACCACCAGGCTGCCCGGGCGCGGCGCGGTTTGCGTCACGGTCTCCGTCAGGGGCGGCGGGGTGCCGCGCCTTTGCGGGGCCAATTCGGCACTTGGCGCGGCGCTGGGCAAAGCCTGGATGTCTCGGCGCGGCGCTTCGCGCGTGCCCGGCAAGGGGGGCAGGTCTTCCCGCAGCACAGCCGCCCTTGGGGCGGCGGCAATGGCAATAGGTGGGGGCGCATGGCCGGGCAGGCCTTCGGCGACCGCGCGGCTTTTCTCCGCATCCACGACCAGCGCGATTTGCGTGGCGCGGCCGGGCGTCATGCCAAGCAGGGCGCCCGCGCGGGGAGACACACCCAGGATACGCCCCGGCTTTTCCGGGCCACGGTCATTGACACGCAGCAGCATGGAACGGCCGTTTTCGAGATTGGTGACGCGAATAATGGCGGGCATTTGCAGGCTGCGATGCGCTGCTGTCAGCCCCTGGGCGGTCAGCGCTTCACCATTTGCGGTCTGCCCGCCAAATATCGGCGCCGGCAGCACTTCCGCAAGCCCGGTCTCGCTCAGCGCGTAATCCTCTCGCGGATAGGACCAGACACCACCCAGCCGATAAGGATCGCCTACCAGGTAGCGCGGTTCAGGCTGCGTACCGCAGCCCACTACCGCCAGCAGGGCGGCGGCCAGGATGCCCCAGCGCCTCACGCCACGCGATCGGACAAAAGCCCGACGGACAACCCGTAATTCACCGGCGTATTATAGCGCCGGATGA
Organism: Roseomonas sp.; assembly: GCA_020249415.1. GTDB lineage: Bacteria > Pseudomonadota > Alphaproteobacteria > Acetobacterales > Acetobacteraceae > Neoroseomonas. The sequence continues at coordinate 6,322 of JADCFR010000074.1, forward strand.
CGCGCAAATTATGGTGGCCAAGGAAGATCTGCCCGCCATTGCCGCGGGCGGGCAGCACAATCTGCGTTTCGATATCCGATGCCGGCAGGGGCGAGCCATCGGGCTTGCGAAAGCCCATGCGGGCGAAGTCGCGCAAAGGGCGCTTGGTTTCCGTATCGGCGCCGCTCGCCGAGAACCCTGCCGGGGGCCGAACTTCCCGCCCCCAGGCCTCGCCACGCCGCCAGCCATTGCGCTGGAAATAATGCGCGATAGAGGCCAGCGCATCGGCGCGATTATCCCAAATATCGCGCCTGCCATCGCCGTCGAAATCCACTGCCAGGCGTTCAAAATTGCTCGGCATGAATTGCGGCTGACCCATCGCGCCCGCCCAGGAACCCTTCATGCGCTCCGCACTCGTGTGCCGGTCATTCAGGATGCGCAAGGCAGAGATCAGTTCATTGCGGAAATAGGCCGCGCGGCGGCCTTCCCAGGCCAGCGTCGCCAAAGCCTCCACCACGCCAAAGCCGCCCGTATTGCCGCCGTAATTGGTCTCAACGCCCCAAATCGCGACGATGACTGAAGGCGCGACGTGATAACGCGCTTCAATCCGGCGCAGCAGATCGGTGTTTTCCGCCATCAGGCGCCGGCCATTCTGAATGCGCGTTGGCGTCAGCATGATGCGGTCGCGGTAATCCTCCCAGGGCATGGCGCCTTCCGCCTGGCGCCGATCCAATTCGATCACGCGTTGGTTGGGCTTGAGCCCGGCAAAGGATTGATTGAGCGTTGCATCCGAAATCCCGGCGCGGCGCGCATCGGCGCGCACGCCATCCAGGAAGCGTTCAAAGCTTTGGCCGGCAACCGGCACATAGGCCGGCGGCACATCGGGTGCTGGGATTTGGTTGGCGGAATTCGCCTCTGGGCTGCAGGCCGCGATCAGGGTCGCGACTCCACCAAGCAGGAGCCTTCTTTCGATCATGGCGACATCTGGTGCCATGCGCCGCCGGGCGAGGCAAACCCTTTTGCGCCCCATATTGGCCGGGGCAGAACTGGTGCTAGACTGAGCGTTCAACCAAGGAGGAATGCCATGGCCGCCGTCACCCGCGAACTTGCCGCCTTTGTCGCCGGGCTTCGTTATGAAAGCCTGCCCGCCAATGTGCAGGAACGCACGCGTTTCCTGATCCTGGACCTCGTCGGCAATATGCTGCGCGGCCGGCATGAGGCCGAGAGCACGCCCCCCCTGCTGGCCGCCGCCCGCGCGCTTGGCCTGACCGGTGGTTCAGCGGCCGTGTTTGGGGATTCCCAGCGCTATACCCCGGCCGGCGCCGCGCTGATCAATGGCGCCATGGCGCATTCGCTCGATTTTGATGACACGCATGCCGCCGGCACACTGCATCCCGGTGCGCCGGTGATCCCGGCTGCCTTGGCTGCCGCCGAGATGACCGGCGCCGATGGCAAGACCGTGCTGGCCGCCATTGTGGCCGGGTATGAAACCACCTGCCGGCTGGCGCTGGCTTTGCCGGGCGGTGATCATTACGACCGCGGCTATCACCCGACCGCGACCTGCGGCGCCTTTGGCGC
>JADCFR010000075.1 GCA_020249415.1 Roseomonas sp.
CGCACGATGGGCAGCACCACCAGCACGGTCGGAAAGGCGATGACCCAGGATGTGATCCAGGCAATCGGCCAGCGCACAAGAAACTCTGCCCCCGGTCCCAAAGCCAGCAGCGTCGAGATGCCAGAGATGATGATGGTCATGATCCCGGAAAGGATGAAGCCCGTCACCGGCAGCATGAAGCGCGCCGGCAGACGGCGGTCGCCTGTCGCGCTCACTCCAGCCCCTCATAGAAATCATTGCCCTTGTCATCCATGACGATGAAGGCCGGGAAATCCTCAACCTCAATCCGCCAGACCGCTTCCATGCCGAGTTCAGGGTATTCCAGCACTTCCACCTTCTTGATGCAGTCTTGCGCCAAGCGCGCGGCGGGGCCGCCGACCGAGCCCAGATAGAAACCGCCATATTTCTTGCAGGCATTCAAGACAGCCTTGGAACGATTGCCCTTGGCCAGCATCACCATGGAACCGCCGGCGCTTTGGAAGGCTTCCACATAGGAATCCATCCGCCCCGCCGTGGTGGGGCCGAAGGAACCGGTCGCCATGCCGGTCGGTGTTTTGGCCGGCCCCGCGTAATAGACCGGGTGATCCTTCATATATTGCGGCAGACCCTGCCCGGCATCCAGCCTTTCCTGCAATTTCGCATGTGCAATATCACGCGCGACCACCATGGTGCCGGTCAGGCTGACGCGCGTCTTCACCGGGTATTTTGAAAGGGTCGCGCGGATATCGCTCATGGGGTGGGAGAGGTCGATCTTCACCACCTCGCCATTCAGAATATCGGCGGTTGCTTCCGGCAGATATTTCGCCGGGTCATGTTCCAGATCCTCGACGAAAACGCCTTCCGGCGTGATCTTCGCCTTGATCTGCCGATCGGCGGAACAGGAAACACCAATGCCAATCGGCAGGCTCGCGCCATGTCGCGCCAGCCGCACCACGCGCACATCATGGCAGAAATACTTGCCGCCGAATTGCGCACCAATGCCAAGGTTTTGCGTGAGCTTATGCACTTCCGCTTCCAATTCGGTATCACGGAAGGCATGGCCGGAAAGATCACCCGTTGTCGGCAACGCATCCAGCCATTTCGTGCTGGCCAGCTTCACGGTCTTCAGCGTTGCTTCCGCGCTGGTGCCGCCAATGACAATCGCCAAATGATAGGGCGGGCAGGCGCTGGTGCCCAGCGTCTTGATCTTCTCTTCCAAAAACGCGAGCAGCTTGGGCTTGTTCAGCACGGCGCGCGTTTGCTGAAACAGAAAGGTTTTGTTGGCGGAACCGCCACCCTTCAGCACGAACATCAAATGCAGTTCATCGGCGTGATACTCGCCGGGCTGCGCCATGATGGAAAATTCAACGGGCAGATTGTTGCCGGTGTTCTTTTCCTCATACATCGTGATTGGCGCCATTTGCGAATAGCGCAGATTGGTTTCCGTATAGGTGCGATGCACGCCGTAAGACAGCGCCTCTTCCTCATCGCCTTCCACCCAAACGCGCTGGCCCTTTTTGCCGAAGACAATCGCGGTGCCGGTGTCCTGGCACATGGGCAAAACACCGCCGGCGGCGATATTGGCGTTTTTCAGCAGATCAAGTGCGACAAAGCGATCATTCGCACTCGCTTCCGGGTCCTGCAGAATTTTTGCAAGCTGCGCCAGATGCGCCGGGCGCAGCAGATGGGACACATCCTTACACGCCTGGAAAGCGAGGGCTTCCAGCGCTGCGGGCTTCACCTTCAGCACGGTCTTGCCATCCACCTGCATGGTGGAGATGCCTTCAATCGGCAGCTTGCGCCAGGGCGTGGTATCGGCGCCGAGAGGGAACATGGGCGAATAGCGAAAATTTTCCGGGCGCGCCGGGGCGGCGGCATCAAGCGGCGGTGTCATTGGCTTTCTCCAAACATCAACCTAGTGGTCCAATCGCCGCTGTCGGTTCCCGACATCAGCGTGAATCGGCCCACCAAATATACGGCTAGTGGTGCGCGGGGGCTTTTTGGGTAGGGGATAGATCAGCATGAACCGCTCCACTAGAGCGTTTTCAAGCCAGGTGGAATCACCTGGCGGCTCGGAAAACGCGAACTACCAAGGTTTAGAGCCGTTTCCGTGAACGCATATGAACGGAAATTGCTCTATTCGCGGCTCGATGACCGCGTTTTTCAGGCCATTTACTAACAGCAGCGGTGGCCATCCGCCAAATTCAGTCTTATCGCATTTGCCGAGTCGCCAAGTGTGCCACTTGGCTTGAAAATGCTCAGAACGGCTTCACGATCACCATGATGACAATCAGGATCAAGAGCAGCGTCGGCACCTCATTGGCGATGCGCCAGGCCCTTTCGCTCCGCGTATTGCGGTCCTCGGCAAAAAGCCGCCGCGCGCGGGCCAAATCCATGTGAAAAGCTGTCATGCCCAAAAGCCCCAAAAGCTTGCCGTGCCACCAGCCGGCGCGCCAATCCACCACGCCGGGGGTGAGGATCAGCAGCAGGCCAAAGACCCAGGAAGTGATCATGGCCGGGTTCA
>JADCFR010000076.1 GCA_020249415.1 Roseomonas sp.
CCGCCGGCGTGGTGGTCGCCTCCCGCCATCCGGATTTCAACGCGGGAGAAACGGTGCTCGGCGGCTTTGGCTGGCAGCGCTTTTCCGTGGTGGGGCCGGAGCGCCTGTTCAAAGTGCCGGAAGCCGATCCGCCACTTTCCTCAAGCCTTGGCGTGCTCGGCATGCCGGGGCTGACGGCCTGGACCGGCCTTGCCGATATCGGCCAGCCCAAGGCTGGGGAAACCGTGGTGATCAGCGCGGCCTCAGGCGCTGTTGGCCAGGTGGCCGGGCAGATTGCCAAGATCAGGGGCTGCAAGGTGATCGGCATCGCGGGTGGGGCGAAGAAATGCGATTTCGTGGTGAAGGAGCTTGGCTTTGACGCCTGCCTTGATCATCGCGGCGATTTGAACGCGCAATTGGATGCGGCAGTGCCGGAGGGCATTGATGTCTATTGGGAGAATGTGGGCGGCGCGGTGCAGGCGGCGGTCTTCCCGCGCTTCAAGGATTTCGGCCGCATGGTGATGTGCGGCATGATCGCGCAATATAATGAGGCCCCTGGCGCGGATGCCGCCGGCGCGCCGCCCGGCCCCAATCTGGGGCCTGTGGTGCGCAAGCGGCTCCGCATCCAAGGCTTTATCGTGAGCGACACGGGCTGGCCGCGCTATCCGCAATTCCGCGCGGAAATGCTGGGCTGGATGCGCGAAGGCAAGCTGCACTGGCGGGAAGATGTGGTGCAGGGCCTGGCCAATGCGCCCAAGGCTTTCATCGGCCTGCTGAAGGGCGAGAATTTCGGCAAGCTGGTGGTGAAAGTGGATTGAACAGTGGGCGTTTCGCTGCCGGTGTCACCGGCGCTGCGTTCGAAGGAAGCTCCAGACCTTTTCAGCGCCATTAAAGGCGCTGATGGGAGTGTTCTCCGCCCGACGAGAGCTCGTGCCGGGCCAGCCATGCCCGCCCACGGAATCGACGATGGAAATCGTGACCGCGCCGCCCGGAAGGGCGTTATAGGTATGCGTGGTATAGGATCCCGTAATTTGGGATTGTGGCGGACGTTGAGACCGATTGGCGTTCACCCAAAAATCAACTGTTTCCGTCAAAGGCTTATATGGCGTGGCTTGCCCGGCGCGTACTTGGCGATTGCGGCTCATGCCGCCTTGCACCGGCACTTCCTCATCTGCGGCGCCATTGATCATCATGATTGGCAGGGGCACCCTGGGCCGTTGCTCAAAGCTGAACATGGCGCCCACAACCGGCGCAATGGCCGCAAGCTTTTCTGGCCGCTGAACGGCGTAAACAAAGATCATCATCGCACCATTGGAGCTGCCGGTCATGTAAATGCGTTGAGGATCGGCGCCATAGCGCTTCACTAAATTGTCAATCAATGTGTCGAAATAGCCTATATCATCCGCGCTTCCCACCTGTCCGCGCAGCAAATGCCCAGTATTCCAGGCATGGCTGTTCCGACCCCAGGCAGTGCCCTCGGCATAGGCAACGCCGAAATTCTCCCGCCGCGCAAGATCGCTAAAGCCGGTACGGCGCTGCATGTCCTCGGCGTTACCGCGCCCACCATGCAATACAATGACAAAGGGGCGTTTTGGGCCTGCGGGCGCGGCATTTACCACCAGGGCGCGGCGTTGCTGATCACCAAGCTTGAAACGAAGTTCTTCAGCCTGCGCTCGCGGAATGAACAAAGCAAAAAGGCCGAATAAAACCAGCGCTACGCAGCGCAAATTGATCGCTCCAGCGCACCTTGACAAGGCATGACAAAGAAGAGCTTGAAGCATGCTGCCTTCCGGTTACGAGGAAGGGAACAACTGTGTCAATCCAATTCTTCATGACTCGCGGATTGAAGGACTATCGAAGCAATCGGCAAGTGGCATTTCACGAAAAGAATGTGCTGACCGATTGTAAGCTCTTGGCAGTTCATGAGTTGGGACGCATGAGGGACCCAATATCGTTCCGGCCAAGGAATGGGAACACGGCTCGCCATAGAAGCGCGCAGAGGCGGGCGGCCCCGCGTCTTTTCAATACCGCCGCAGCAAGCCCACCAGCTTGCCCTGCACGCGCACGCGATCCGGGCCGAAGATGCGGGTTTCATGCCGCGCATTGGCGGGTTCAAGTGCGATGGAATTGCCGCGCCGGCGCAGCCGCTTCAGCGTCACCTCATTCTCATCCACCAAGGCCACGACGATGGTGCCATTCTCGGCCGTGTCGGTGCGGCGGATGATGACGGTATCGCCATCCATGATGCCGGCTTCCTCCATGGAATCACCAGCGACTTCCAAAGCGTAATGTTCACCATTGCCAAGTAGGGCGAGCGGCACTTCCACACTCGCGCCATTATCGCGCAGCGCTTCAATGGGCAGGCCGGCGGCGATGCGGCCATAAAGCGGCAGATGCACAGCAGCGGCTTCCGCGGCCACACGGGCGGCGCTGCCGGGCAGATTATTGGCGAAATTGCCGCGAATGACATTGGGGGCGAAGCTCGGCGCTTCGGGCTTCGACGCGGTTTCCTTGACTTTGGGCGTCAGCGCTTCGGGCAGGCGCATCACCTCAAGCGCGCGGGCGCGATGGGCGCGGCGGCGCAGAAAGCCGCGATCTTCCAGGGCAGTGATCAGGCGATGAATGCCCGATTTGGACCGCAGATTGAGCGCTTCCTTCATTTCCTCAAAGGAAGGGGAAAAGCCGGTCTCCCGCAGGTGCTTGTCAATAAACATCAGCAATTCATGCTGCTTACGCGTTAGCATCTGATCCTCCCGCCCGGGCCGCCCCGTGAATCGGGGCGAACAAACCGGCAACTGAGTGGATGTTCTAGTTAAGTTCCAAAATCACAGTCAAATGTTTTTTGTGGTGGATAAGTGGTTTAGGCCGAAACTGTTGTACAAAGGCTCGGGTACGGGGTGCCGCCGCCCGCGCCA
>JADCFR010000077.1 GCA_020249415.1 Roseomonas sp.
CAGTTTGCTCGACCTTGGCGGGTTATTGGCGCTATTTTTTGCGCTCTGGATGGAATGGTTCATCGCGCGGCATGCCTTGCGGCTCAGCCCGCTTGGTGCGGCAGGGTTTGTGGGGCTTGATCTTGGGATTGCGGTGTTTCTGGGCGGCTTTGCGGCGCGCATTACGGGGTGATGATGGCGATCTATTGCAAAAATTCAGGCGAAATGAGTTTCGGCAGAAGCAATGACACATCCGGCCATATGATCACGAGGCCCAGCACCGCCAACATGGGCAACAGCATGATGATGGTATCCTTGATCACCGCACCCATCTTCAAGCCCGCGACATGGCAGGCGATCATGAGACATAACCCATAAGGCGGTGTGACCAGGCCGAAGGCGAGGCTCACAATCCCGATCATCGCAAAATGCACGGGATGAATGCCGACTTCCATCGCCAGCGGTTGCAGAATGGCGCCGACAATGATAATGGCCGGGATGGCATCCAGAAAGCAGCCCACCACCAGGAAGACGCCGGCGATAAAGAAGCCTGTGGCGATCTTGCCCATGCCCCAAGCGGAAACGCCGGCCAGGATGGCTTCGGGAATCTTGTAATAGGCGAGCAACCAGCCGAATGCCGAAGCGGTGCCCACACAAAACAGCGCGACCGCCGCCAGCCTGCCGGTTTCTCCAAGCGCGCCGTAAAGCCCCTTCAAATCCATCTGCCGATAGACAACCAGCGAAAGCACCCCGGCATAAAGCACGGCGATGCAGGCACTTTCAGTCGCGGTGAACCAGCCGAAAATCTTGCCACCAATGATGATGAAAGGCGTCATCAGCGCCGGCAGCGAAATCCAGGTGGCGAAACCAACTTCCTTGAGGCTGGCGCGCGGATAGGTGGGATAGCCGCGCTTTTTCGCATAGGCATGCACGGTCGCCATTTGCACGAGGCCAATGAGCAAGCCCGGAATGACACCCGCCAGAAACAGCGCGCCGATCGAAACTGTCAGCACGCCGCCCCAGACAATCATCAGAATGGACGGCGGAATAATGACCGCGAGCACGGCAGAAACCGCCGTGATGGCGACCGAGAAACTGTCATCATAGCCCTCACGCCGCTGCGCTTCGATGAAGATCTTGGATTGCGATGCGGCATCCGCCGTGCTGCTGCCGCTGATGCCTGCGAAAAAGATGGACAGCACAACATTGATCTGCGCGAGCCCACCGGGAAAATGCCCGACCAAGGCGCGCGATAGCCGCACCAGCCTATCCGTAATGCCGCCGACATTCATCAGATTGGCCGTCAGCAGAAAGAAGGGCACTGCCAGCAGGATGAAGGAATTATAGGCGTTGAAGGTTTCCTGCATCAGCGTCATCGCACCTAGGCGCGGTTCAATCAGCATCACCGGCAGGCAAGCCATGCCAAGCGCCACCGCCACCGGCACCCGCAGCGCCAGCAGTGCAAAGAAGCCGCCAAACAGGATCCAGGCCGCTTCCCCCGGCGCCAGAACATTGCCGCCCATCATGGCGCTTCGCCCCCAAACAGTGTTTTCAGATCATCATAGAATTTGAGGCCACCAAAGAGCAGCCAGGAAAACCCGAGAATGGGCCAGGCAAGATGGATCAGCCAAAGCGGCAATTCCGCCAATTCGCTGATGCGAAACCAGGCGAAATCCACGAATTCGATGCCATACCAAAAAAAGGCGGCCGAGAAGGCCAGCACGAAAACACCGGTCACCAGATCAAGCGCGGCGCGCGCACGGCCATGCAGCGTGGGCCATAGATCAACGTTGAAATGAATACCTTCCTTCAAGCCCACCATGGCACCGATCATGATGGTCCAAACCAGCAGAAAGCGCGCCATTTCCTCGGTCCAGATGTAATGCGGCAGGAAATCCGTGAAGCGCGCGAAAATCTGCAACGCCACCGGAAAAATCAGGATAAAGACGCAAAGCGCCAGCAATAGCGACAGAAACCGGCCATAGACATCAGCGATTCGCTGCACGGCGTGGCGAAACCCCGTCTCGCGCATGATGCCCCCCTCCCCTGCCCGGCTTTTGAAACTTCTTGTTTTTGGACATCGCCTTCCAGCAGCGCCTGGCCACTGGAAGGCGAAACCGATTACGACGTCAGCGCATTGATGCGGGCAAAAATGCTCTCGGCGCCGACTTCCTTGGCATAGGCTTCCATCACCGGATCAACCGCACGCTTCAGCGCCGCCCGATCAGCAAACGGAATGCGCCGGAGCCGCCCAGCACCCTCCAGCGCAGTCAGCTTCTGCCCATCCTCGCTGCTTTCCGCTTCACGCCCGAAGGCACCGGCTTCACGACCCGCGCGCTTGATTGCCTCCTGCAAGGCGGGCGGCAGGCGGGAAAGCGTTTGGCTCGAAAAACAGATCGGGCGGATGGTGATGGCGTGTTCGGTCATGATGAGGTTCGGCGCCACTTCAAAGAAGCGCATCGCCTCCACGCCCGCGGCTTCATTCTCACCGGCTTCAATGACGTTGTTCTGAATGCCGTTGTAGATTTCATTATAAGCGATCACGGTCGGCGCCATGCCGGCCGCCTGGAAGGTGCGCGACCAGATCGGCGCGCCCTGCACGCGTACCTTGAGCCCGCGCAGTTCCGCCATATTGGTGATGCGACGATTGGCGAAGATATTGCGCACACCGCCGCCGGCATAGCCGATCAGCATCACGCGGGCGCGGCGTTCCACCTCATCCGCCACGGGCGCGAAAAGATTTTGGTCCAGCACCTGGTTCCAATGCTTCAGGTCACGGAACAGGAAGGGCGCATCCACAAAGGGGGCGGCGCGGCTGAAGGTGGACATATGCGCCGGTGAGACGATGCCGTAATCCACCGCACCGCGCCCGGCCGACATATATTCGAAATACTGTTTTTCGAGGCCCAGGCTGCTGTTCTTGTGCAGCACGAAATTCACCGGCCCTGCGGTGTAATAGCGCTTTACAAGCTCTTCAAATCGCACCAGGGCGCGGGTGAAGACATGTTCATCATTGAACTGCACCGCGCCATTCAGGGTGATGGCCTGCTGCGCCCGTGCCACGGCCGGCGCGGCCAGGCCCGCAGCCGCCAAGCTTACCCCAAGCAATTGCCTACGATTCATGACGTTTCTCCCGTTTTTTACCGGCTTCGTGCACCGGCTGCCATGACTATAGGCAGGCATTTCGGCGCGCGGGAAGCCTTGGGTCTTTCCAGGGCTGGTTTTCCCGGCAAAACTATCGAAATCAGGGAGGGCGAGATGCCAAAAACTGATCTGAACGGCCGGGTTGCGGTGATTACCGGGGCAGCGCGCGGCATTGGCTTGGCGGTGGCGGAGCTGGCCGCGAGCCGGGGGGCTGCCATCGCCATTTGGGATATGGATGAGGCTGCATCCAAGGCAGCCGCCGCGCACTTGGGTCACGCCAAAGTGAGCACCCATATCCTTGATCTGACGGACGCGGCGGCGGTGGAAGCCGCGACGCAAGCAACACTCGCCGCCCATGGGCGGGTGGATATTCTGGTCAATAATGCCGGCATCACCGGTGGCAATGCGCCAGTCTGGGAATTGCCCGTGGCGGAATGGCGCCGCGTGATTGATGTCAATCTGGTGGCCCCCTTCATCGTCTCGCGCGCTGTGGTGCCGCATATGCGCGCGGCGGGTTATGGGCGTATTGTGAACATCGCCTCCATCGCCGGCAAGGAAGGCAATCCGAATGCGTCGCATTACAGCGCTTCCAAGGCAGGGCTGATTGGGCTGACCAAGTCGCTCGGCAAGGAATTGGCCGGCAGTGGGGTGCTTGCCAATTGCGTGACACCGGCAGCAGCCGAGACGGATATCTTCAAGCAAATGACCGCTGAGCAAATAGCCTGGATGCGCTCCAAAATTCCGATGGATCGCTTTGTGCAGGTGGAAGAAATCGCCGAGCTTGTCTGCTGGCTGGCATCTGAGGCCTGTTCCTTTTCCACCGGCGCGGTTTTCGACATATCGGGCGGGCGCGCCACCTACTGACAGGGGCGCATTGCCAGCCGGGGCACAGCGCTGCAAGCTGCCCGCAACCTTGAGGAGAGAGGTCATATGAGCACAGAAGGCAAGATCGCCGTCGTCACCGGGGCAGGCAGCGGCGTGGGCCGCGCAGCGGCTTTGGCGCTGCTGGGGGGTGGTTGGCAGGTGGTATTGGCGGGTCGCCGCGCCGATGCCTTGCAGGAAACCGTCACCCTTGCGGGCGCGGCGGGATCGCGCGCGCTTTGCGTGCCTTCCGATGTGTCAGACCCTGCGGCGGTGGATGCGCTTTTTGCCACCGTCAAGCAGCGCCACGGCCGGCTTGATATGCTGTTCAATAATGCCGGCACCAATGTGCCCGGCATGCCCTTTGAAGACCTGACTTATGAGGATTGGACCCGCGTTGTCGGTGTGAATCTGACCGGCTGCTTTTTATGCGCCCAGGCTGCCTTTCGCATCATGAAGGATCAAAAGCCGCAGGGCGGGCGCATCATCAATAATGGTTCGATCAGCGCGCATACGCCGCGCCCGGATAGCGCGCCTTATACCGCCACCAAGCATTCCATCACGGGGCTCACGAAATCCCTCATGCTCGATGGCCGCAAATATGATATTTGCGCGGGGCAGATTGATATCGGCAATGCCGCAACGCCGATGACACAGCGCATGACGCGCGGCGTGAAGCAGGCCGATGGCAGCATCGCGGTGGAGCCCACCATGGACGCCGCGCATGTCGGCAATGCCATCCTGCATATGGCCAATCTGCCTTTGGAGGCGAATATCTTCACCATGACCATCAAGGCCACCAAGATGCCGTTCGAGGGTCGCGGCTGAAGGCTTATGGCCACCCATCATCTGAAGGTTCAGGAGCCCTTCCGCGCGCTGTTTTACGCGCCGTTCTATGCGGCTTTGGCACGCGGCGATTATGCGGCGGAGGGCGTGGAGGTCACGCTGCTGCCAGGTGCGGTGCCATCGCTTGCAAAGGATTCGGTATTGGATGGCACGGCTGACCTCGCCTGGGGTGGGCCGATGCGGCTTTTGCTCGCGCATGATGCCGATCCCGCCTGCCCCTTACGACTGTTCGGCGCGGTGGTGATGGGTGATCCCTTCTTTCTGGTCGGGCGCACGCCCAATCCTGGCTTCAAGCTGCGTGACCTGGCCGGCATGACGCTTGGCACCGTGAGCGAAGTGCCGACACCCTGGTGGACGCTACAGGATGATATCCGCATGGCGGGGATTGATCCGGCTGCGATCAAGCGCATCACAGACCAGACCATGCTCGCCAATGCCGCCGCCGTCGCTTCCGGCACGCTGGATGTCGCGCAGCTTTTTGAACCGCTGGTGAGCCAGATGGAAGCCGCCGGCACCGGCCATGTCTGGCATGCGCAAGCCAGCCGCGGCCCCACTTCCTACACCGCCTTTTATGCCCGCATCGATGTGATTGCCGCGAAGCGCGCGGCGATGGAAGCCATGGTGCGCGGGCTGGCGCGCACGCTCACTTGGTTTGCCGCAGCCTCACCGGCGGAAATCGTCGCCTGCATTGCGCCTTACTTTGAAGGCGGTGATCACGCGGTCATGGCGCGCGCCATTGCCCGCTACAAATCCGTCAAGCTTTGGACTGAAACGCCGCGCTTCCCGCCGGAAGCTTTGGCGCAATTGGAACGCGGCATGCTCTCCGCCGGCGCCATCAAGCGCACGCCCGGTTTTGCGGGGCTGGTTGCGGAAGATGTAACGGAAAGCGCCCTCGCGTGATTTCAGCCGCGTGGCAGTAATTGTTCCGCAAGCGTCGCCCAATAGGAAGCGCCGACGGGCAGGATATTGTCGTTGAAATCATAGCGCGGATGATGCACCTGCGCGTCATCAGGCCCGCGCCCGCCGCCCAGCATCAGATAGGCGCCTGGCTTGGCATTCAGCATGAAGGCGAAATCCTCACCGCCCATGGTGGGTTTCGCCATGGGCAATACGCGCGCTTCACCCTGCACGGCGCGCGCAGCCTTCGCGGCCAGATGCACGCTTTCCACCTCATTGATTGTCGCGGGATAGGCGCGGGCGAATTCGGCGGTGGCTGTGGCGCCCATGGCGGTGGCAATGCCTGTCACGGTTTCCTTGAAGCGGCGTTCGAGCAAATCCCCAATCTCCGGCGCGAACCAGCGGGCGGTGCCCAGCATGCGCACCGTCTCCGGGATCACGTTGAAGGTATGCCCGCCGGTGATATGGCCGATGGTGATCACGCCCGCTTCGACCGGCTCCACATTGCGCGCGACGATGGATTGCAGCGCCTGCACAATGGCGGCGGCCACCACAATCGGGTCCGTGCCATTATGCGGCATGGCGCCATGCGCGCCTTTTCCAGTGATATTCACTTCAAGATTGGCGACCGCCGCCATCACCGGGCCTTCGCGCCACAGGAAAGTGCCTTCCGGCGCGCCCGGCCAATTATGCATGCCGAAGACGCGTTCCATCGGGAAGCGCGTAAACAGCCCCTCCTTCACCATCAATTCGCCGCCCGCCAGGTTTTCTTCTGCCGGCTGGAAAATCACATAAACCGTGCCATCGAAATTGCGCGTCTCGGCCAGATATTTCGCCGCCCCCAGCAGCATGGTGGTATGCCCATCATGGCCGCAGGCGTGCATCTTGCCCGGAATTTTGGAAGCATAGGGCAGCCCGGTTTCTTCCAGGATCGGCAGCGCATCAATATCGGCACGCAGCCCAATGGCGCGGCCATTATCCACACGGCCACGGATCACGCCGACAATGCCGGTCTTGGCAATGCCGGTGATCACCTCATCACAGCCGAAGTCGCGCAGCTTTTCGGCAATGATGCCGGAAGTGCGCACCTCCTCCAGACCCAATTCAGGGTGTTCATGAAAATCACGCCGCCAGGCGGTCATTTCCGGGTGGAATTCGGCGATGCGGTTGATGATGGGCATGGGAAGACTTCCTGAATGCTTGTTGAATTAAGTGATGCTGAAACGCCGCGCGCAATCAAGGTGCGGCGCGCAGAAACGCCAGGTCAGCGCCAAGCGGTGCCTGCGTCACCTGGTCATAAACCAGCTTGTCCCAACCGCGCTTGGGCGCCGGGGCGGGCTGCCAGGCAGCGCGGCGGCGGGCCATTTCATCTTCCGCCACCAGCAGATCAAGCTTGCGGTCCTTCACCGAAAGCCTGATGCGATCACCGGTTTGCACCAGAGCAAGCGGCCCACCCACCGCCGCTTCCGGCGCAATATGCAGCACAATCGTACCGAAGGCCGTGCCGGACATGCGGCAATCGCTCATGCGCACCATGTCCTTCACGCCGGCGCGGGCAAGTTTTTTCGGGATCGGCAAATAGCCCGCCTCCGGCATGCCGGAAGGCGAACGCGGCCCCACATGTTTCAGCACCAGAATATCCTGCGCCGTCACATCAAGCGCCGGGTCGTCAATGCGGTTCGCCAAATCCTCTAGCCCATCAAACACCATGCAGCGGGCTTCGGTTTCAAACAGCGCAGGTGTGGCGGCGCTCCGCTTCAAGATCGCCCCTTCGGGCGCAAGCGAACCGAACAAGGCGACCAAGCCACCAACCGGGGAGACAGGTTCGGCAAAAGCGCGAATGATGCGCCGATCCACGAAATGACTGCCATCGCCAATACGGTCCGCGAGGCTGACGCCATCCAGATCAATCGTCGTCAGATCGAGCAAATCGCGCAATTCCCAGAGCAGCGCACGCATGCCGCCGGCAGCGTGGAAATCTTCCATATAGCCCTCGCCCGTCGGCTTCAGATCAACCAACACCGGTGTTTCCTCAGACAGCGCATCAAGCCGCTTGAGATCGAGCGAAAGCCCCGCTCGCCCGGCAATGGCGGCCAGATGCACCACGGCATTGGTGGAACCACCAAGCGCCAGCAGCACGCGTGCCGCATTGTCCAGATTGGCCTGTGTCATCATCTGGCTTGGGCGGATGGGGTGTTTGATGAGCCGCACGGCTTGTGCGCCGGCTTCTTCGGCAATACGCAGCCGGTCCGCATGCACGGCGGGGGCGCTGGCGCCGGCCAAAGGCATGAAGCCAAGGGTCGCCGCGATGCAGGCCATGGTGGAAGCCGTACCCATCACGCCGCAGGTGCCGGCGGTGGTGGCAAGCTTGCCTTCCAATTCGCCGATCCGCTCAGCGCTTACTTCCCCGGCGCGATACCGCGCCCAATAGCGCCGGCAATCGGTGCAGGCGGAAAGCCGCTCACCTTCAAAAGCCTGGGCCAGCATGGGGCCGGTCACCAGCATCACCGCCGGAATATCGGCTGAAATCGCGGCCATCAGCTGCGCCGGCACGGTCTTGTCGCAGCCGCCCACCAGCACCGCCGCATCCATCGGCTGGGCGGAGAGCATCGCTTCCGTATCCAGCGCCATCAGGTTGCGATAATGCATGGAACAGGGGCTGAGCGATGGCTCACATAGGCTGACCGTCGGGAAGCCCAGCGGCAGCGCGCCTTCGGAAAGCACGCCACGGCGCACGGCTTCGATCAGTTCCGGCACGGTGCGGTGGCAGTTATTGTAGTCGCTCGCGGTATCGGCGATGCCGACCACGGGCTTGTCCAGCATGCGCTGCGAATAGCCCATGGATTTGGCGAAGGACCGCCGGAGATACAGCGCGAAGTCGCGATCCCCGTAATTGGAGGTATTGCGGCCAAGGCCATGGGGTTTGTCGCTCATGCGGGCGGTTCTTCCGAAAGAGTTGCCGGTGGGGGGCAGATTAAGCACCCTGGGGCGCGCAAGGGTAGGGCCATCCGCGAATGCGGTAACTGGATACCACAAGAAAAAACCGCGCTTCGCGCTTGACTTTTGGCGCCCCTGCCCGGATAAGCCCGCTTCCTTTCCATAGGTTTATTCGGAACCATCATGATTTCCACGCAAACCCGCTCGCTCAAGCCGGCGGAGGTGAAAAAGAACTGGGTGTTGATTGATGCGGATGGGCTCGTGCTCGGCCGCCTCGCCTCCCTGGTCGCCAATCGCCTTCGCGGCAAGCACAAGCCGCAATTCACCCCCCATGTGGATTGCGGTGACCATGTTGTCATCATCAATGCGAAGAAGGTGCGTGTCACCGGCGCCAAGGCGGAACAGAGCGTGTTCTACTGGCACACCGGCTATCCGGGCGGCATCAAGGGCCGCACCATCCGTGAACGCATGGAAGGCCGCTTCCCGGAGCGCGTCATTGAAAAGGCGGTTGAGCGCATGATCACCCGTGGCCCCCTCGGCCGCGCGCAGATGCGCAACCTGCATGTCTATGCCGGGGCCGAGCACCCGCATGCCGGCCAGCAGCCTGCTGCCCTGGATGTGGCGGCGCTGAACCGTAAGAATTCCCTCGCAGTGAAGAAGGCGGGCTGAGGCTATGAGCGGCGAAACCAAGACCCTCGCGGACCTC
>JADCFR010000078.1 GCA_020249415.1 Roseomonas sp.
AAGGCAAATCCGTATCGCCCGTCGCCGCCCCCGCGCGCGTCAACAGCGCATGCGCCTGGTCGCGATGATGCGTCTGGTGGTTGAAGAAATGCCCGACCGTGATCCAAAGCGGCATACTGACTTCGCGTGCCGCAATGCCGGAATACCAGATTAGCGGAGCGGCCAGGGCTTCGGGTGTTAGGCGCGCGGCCCAGGCTTCGATCTTCGCATCCGCCGCTACGCGCTGGGTTTTAAGCTCCGCCCAATCCGTGATCATGACAGGGCTTTGCTTCATGCCGACAGCGGGTTTCTCCCAGCCGTCAAAGCGGCTCATCCAGGTGCTATCGCCCCACAGCAAATGGCAAAGCGTGCCCTGAATGCTGCCCCAAAAGGCACCGCCATCGGCCTGCCGTGCGCTGGCATCGAGCCCATCCGCAGCCGCGTAAAGCCGGCGATTCATTTCGCTGTTATAGGCGGCCATCATGCGGCACCACTCGGGTGAGATCATGCGCCACCTATGTGCTTGTAGAAGAATACGGTCGCAGATGCGCTGCCATCCGCATTCAGCGCAAAGCCCGGAATGCGCCCGGCTTCCTGCCAGCCAAGACGACGATACAAAGCCTCACCGGCATCATCCGCGCGCGTATCGAGTGTGAGTAACCGCCGCCCGCGCTGAGCAGCCTCCGCTTCCAAGGCCGCCATCAGCGCCTGCCCCACGCCGCGCCGCCGCGCTTCCGGATGCACAAGCAGCTTCGCCACTTCTGCGCGATGCGGCTGATTGGGTGGCATCGCCAGATCAAGCGTGACGGTGCCCACCAGCGCGCCATCTGCCCAGGCGACCCAAATGGCTTTCTTGCCAAGCGCGATATCGGCCAGGCTGCGGCGCCAGAAGCCCTGCGCGGCCTCGGTGCTTAACGGTGGCAGGAAGGACACCGAAGCGCCGGCGGTAACGCAGGCCATCAGAATATCGGCCAAGGGCCTTTCGGCATGTTCGGCGGCTGAGGCATCCAGCATGTGTACCGCGACACTACGCGCCGGCTTCATGAAGGGAAATTCGAGCGAATTGGAAAGATCATTCAAAATGCGGATCGGCCCCTGCCGGACATAGCCAAGCTTTGCGTAGAATGTATGCGCGCGGGTGAAGCGTGTGTCGGACCAAAGCCGGATCACCTCAGCCCCCGCATCCCGCGCATGGGCTTCCGCCGCTTGCATCAGCGCCAAGGCCAGGCCCGTGCCGCGCTGACTGGCCGCGACATAGACGCGGCAAATCTCCCAATCCGGCGAGCCAGGCAGCGGATGCACGGCGGCCATGCCAACCACCGCGCCCGCTTCTTCCGCGACCCACAGCGCGCCATCCTGTTCGGCGAAATAGCTGGCCAGCGCGCGAAGCTCCGGCAGCTCCCCATCCAGATCGAAGACGCAGCCGGGATATTCCGCCCAGCAATCGCGGATCAACGTAATGAAGCCCGCCGCATCCGTATCGCGCCCGGCGCGCAGCATCGCAGGTTCAGCTCAATTCGCGGCAGAATTCCTGAATGCGGCCGCAGGCCTCACGCAGGTTTTCCGTATCGGTCGCATAGGAAATCCGCAAATAGGGGGACATGCCATAAGCCGTGCCCTGCACGGTCGCGACGTATTTTTCTTCAAGCAGCGCCATGGCGAAATCCGTATCGGTTTCAATCTTGCGCCCGCCCTTGCTGGTTTTGCCGATGCAGCCGGCAATATTCGGGAAAACGTAAAACGCCCCTTCTGGCTTGTGGCAGGAAATGCCCGGCGCGGCATTCAACATCTCCACCACCAGATCGCGACGCTGGCGATATTCTTCTGCCCTTTCGCGCACCAGTTCCTGCGGGCCATCCAAAGCCGCGGCAACCGCGGCTTGGGAGATGGTGGAAACCCCCGCGGTCGCCTGGCCCTGCATATTCATCATGCCCTTGATCAGCGCCTTGGGTCCGCCACAAAAGCCCACGCGCCAGCCGGTCATGGCATAGGTTTTCGACGCACCATTGACCGTGAGGGTACGGTCCTTCAGGCGCGGTTCCACATCGGCAATCGTGCAGAATTCGAACCCGTCATAGATCAGGTGTTCATACATATCATCGGTCATGATCCAGACATGCGGGTGCTTCATCAGCACCGCCGCAATTGCCTGCATTTCCGCGCGTGAACAGGCGGCACCCGTTGGATTATTCGGGAAATTCAGCATCACCCATTTGGTCTTGGGCGTGATGGCGGCATCCAAATCCTCGGGTCGCAGCTTGAAGCCGTTATTCTGCGGGCAATTGATGGTCACCGGCACACCGCCCGCAACCTTCGCCATTTCGGCGTATGAGACCCAATAGGGCGCGGGGATCAGCACCTCATCACCCGGATCAACCGTCGCCATGAAGGCGTTGAAGATGCTTTGCTTGCCACCATTGGTGACCATGATCTCATCCAAAGCGTAATCAAGGTTATTGTCGCGCTTGAATTTCCGCTGCACCGCTTCCTTGAGCCGCTTGGTGCCATCCTGCGGCGGGTACTTCGTATCACCCGCAAGCGCGGCCTGATGCGCTGCTTCAATGGCGTGTGGTGGCGAGGGAAAGTCGGGCTCGCCAGAGGCCAGGCTGATCACCTTGATGCCTTGCGCGGCCAATTCCCGCGCCTTGATCGTCATGATCACGGAAGCGGAGATGGAAACGCGGTTCAAACGTTCGGCAAGGGCGGGCATCGACAAGCATTCCTATTTGAGAAAGGATTAGATTACGGCGCTCCTGCCGCTTCGTCAAGCGGCGCGGGTCTTTCCAGCAAAAGGTCAAACGCCTCCTCGCCCGTTTTCCCGAAACCTTGCCGCTGCCAAAAACCCAAAGCCGTGCTGCCCTTCAGCACCTCGATCCTGACGGGCAGGCCGGGGTACTGCCCTGTTACCTGCGCCAGCACTGCTGCCCCAAGCCCGCGTCCCTGAAATTCGGGCTGCACGTAAAAGGCATGGATGTGCAGATGATCAGGGCGCGGTTCAGCGCCGATGCACCCAACGCATAGGCCGGCTACTTCAATCGCCGAAAGCGTCGCGGGATGGAAAACCGCACGAAACCGCTCGCGCCGCAGTTCCGGCCTGAAGCGGCCAAGCCGTTCGAGATCCGCGCGCAACACGCGGATACTCAGGGTCAGCAAGGGTTCGAAATCCGCCTCCGCAACTGGGCGCAGGCGGAAATCAGGCGTCACTTCATGCCCGCGCAGAATTTCTGAATGCGCGTGCAGGCTTCGCGCAGCGCTTCATCAGACGTCGCATAGGAAATGCGGAAATGCCCCGGGCTCAGGAAGGCCGCGCCATGCACCGTGGCAACGCCGGTTTCTTCGAGCAGCGCAATGGTGAAATCCTCATCAGTTGCAATCTTCTTGCCGCCCGCCGTGGTCTTGCCAATGCAGCCGCGCATATCCGGGAAAACGTAAAACGCGCCTTCCGGCTTGTGGCAGCGCAAGCCAGGCGCCGCATTTAGCATATCCACCACCATATTGCGCCGGCGTTCATAGACCTTGCGCATATCTTCAATGCTGTCCTGTTGCCCGGTCAGCGCTTCCACCGCCGCCGCCTGCGACACGGAAGACGTATTGGAGGTTGACTGGCTTTGCAGCTTATCCATCGCCTTGATCAAGGAGATCGGCGCGCCAGCAAAGCCAATGCGCCAGCCGGTCATGGCATAGGCTTTGGAGCAGCCATTCATGGTCACCGTGCGGTCTTTCAGCCGCGGTTCGACTTCCAAAACCGTCGCCGGCTTGAAGCCATCATAGGCGAGCTTTTCGTAGATATCATCAGTGAAGACCCAAACATGCGGATGGCGCATCAGCACATCCGTCAGCGCCTTCAACTCGGCGGCGTTGTAGGCAGCGCCGGTCGGGTTGCAGGGGTTGTTCAGGATCAGCCATTTGGTGCGCGGCGTGATCGCGGCTTCCAACTGCTCACCGGTCATTTTGAAGCCGGAATTCTGGCCGCATTGCACGATCACCGGCGTGCCTTCCGCGAGTGCCACGATATCCGGGTAGGAAACCCAGCAAGGCGCGGGGATAATGGCTTCATCACCCGGATTGATTGTCGCGACCAATGCATCAAAAATCACCTGCTTGCCGCCGGTCGCGACCAGGATTTCCTCGGGCGTATATTCAATCCCCGAGTCGCGCTTGAACTTGGTGCAGATCGCGCGGCGGAGTTCCACCGTGCCGGCGACATCGGTGTATTTCGTCTCGCCCCGTTCAATCGCCGCAATCGCCGCGTCTTTCACATTGCGCGGCGTGTCGAAATCCGGCTCGCCAGAGGACAGGCCAATGATATCCTTGCCCGCAGCCTTCAGCGCGCGCGCCTTGGCGGTCATGGCAATGGTGAGAGAGGGCGAAATACGATCGAGACGATCAGCGATGAGCTTCATGTGGGACAAAACCTTTTCAGCAGGGTGGGCAACCTAATCCCGCGCCCCTGCTGCATCAACCCGGTTAGATCAGCTCCGCGCCCCAATCAGGCGGCAGCGATTCTCTAACCCGTTGTTTAGCAATATTTTCTAAGCCGCCAAACGTGGCCTCTGGGCATGAAAATGCTCCAGGCTAAAAAAGCCGCAGAGGGCGGAGCCCTGCATAGGTAAAGCCCCGATTGGTCAGGCAATTTGTGCGCACTGCCCGCCTTGCAGGGGCATTCGCATCGTAGGTGCGGTATTCGGCTGCGCGCCAACCTGGATGGCGCACAACTCTGCACTGCTTGATGCCGTTGCTCTTCCAGCAGCGTGTCTCGCCGGGATCGTACCCTGCCGGTCGCGTCATTTCTGTGACCAAGCGCGGCATGATCTGTGCTGCCGCAAATCTGGTGCAGGCCGCTTGCGCAGCGTCCGCCTCGGCCTCCGTAACGCCCGGTTTTTCCCAGCGTTCAGCACAGGCTGCGAGGAACAGAAGAAGACATAAGGCAGGTTTGCGCATGACCGAAGCATGATCCGGATGCTTGGCAAATTGATGGCGCTGATGCCTTATTTACAAAGGCAAGATCGCTGATGAATCAATGCAAATGGCCACAAGATTAGGGCATGATTTGTGGCTAAGATTTTCTCGAAATTTGTGCGCCGCAAGATGCAAAGGCTTCGCGCAAGCATCCGGGTCACAGGCCGGATATACTGCCACCAAGAGAGGGAACCGGTCAGCACGGCCCAGATGTCAAAAAAGCCTGAGCGGCCTGAGGCCCTTATAGGTGAAGCCCTGCTCCGCCAGGCATTTGGCGCGGGCTTCCTGCCGGATGGGGATATTCACATCCACCCAATCATAGATCGGCGGGCGGAGCCGCGGCGGGCGACGGGTGCAATTCGTCACGCCATTGGGGCTGGTCCAGCAGCGCGTTTCGCCTGGTTCCCAATAGGCGGGCTGGACCTGCATCCAGACCATGGCGGGCTTGATCTGTTCCGCCGCCTGAGCGGTGCAGGCGGCTTGCGCCGCATCCGAATCGGCTTCCGTCGCACCGGGCTTTTCCCAGCGCTCGGCACAGGCGGCCAGCAGCACGGCAAGGGCAAGGGGCAGTACGCGCATGAGCGATCTATAGCGGTAAAGTCAGGACTGAATCATGGCGGCGCCTCATGCCCGCCGCCGCCCCAGCAGCCAAATGGCCAGGGCCAGCATGCTGCCCACACCCAGCACCACGAGGGCGCCGAGCGCATTCACCTCTGGCGTCAGGCCAAGGCGCAGCATGGAAAACAGCGCAATCGGCAGCGTGGTCCCGGCGGGGCCCGAGACGAAGGAGGCAATCACCACATCATCCAGCGAAAGCGTGAAGGCCAGCAACCAGCCCGCCACCAGGGCGGGCGCGATCAGGGGGAGCGTGATGGTCCAAAACGCCACAAGGGGTGTCGCGCCCAAATCCATCGCGGCTTCTTCCAGGGAAGTTTCCGCCTCGGCCAGTCGCGCCTGCACCACCACCGCGACATAGGCCGCGCCAAAGCCGGCATGGGCCAGCAGGATGGTGAAGGCGCCGCGTCCGGCGGGCCAGCCCATCAGCCCTTCCAGGGCGACAAAAAGCAGCAACAGCGAAAGCCCGATCACCACTTCCGGCAATACCAGCGGCGCACCAATCAGCGCACCAAACAACGCCCGCCCGCGAAAAGGCCCAAACCGTGCCAGCGCAAAGGCAATGCCGCCGCCAGCCAGCACCGCCAGCGTCGCGCTGGCAGCAGCGATGCGCAGCGACAGCCAGGCAGCTTCCAGCAGCCTTTCATTCGCCGCCAGCACGCTGAACCAGCGCAGCGAAAACCCGCCCCATTGGAAGGGAATGCGATCCGCGCTGAAGGCAAAGCCCACCAGCAGCAGGATGTGCAACCACAGGAACAGGACGCCCGCCAGCATCACCGCGCG
>JADCFR010000079.1 GCA_020249415.1 Roseomonas sp.
GAAAGCCCATCCAAGGCGATCTTCGCGGCCGGATCATCCTCAATTTCCGAGAGCGTGATCTCGGCCATCATCACAGCGTTTTCAGGAAGGCTTCAAGCTCGGCCGGATTGCCGATGGCAAGCGCGGTCGCTTCCGGCGCATTGCGCTTCATGAGGCCAGTCAGCACCTTGCCCGCGCCGACCTCAACAAACTTGGTGCAGCCCATGGCGGCCATGGCAGCGACGCATTCGCGCCAGCGCACCGTGCCGGTCACTTGGCGCACCAGCAAATCGCGGATTTCGGCGGGATCGGTCGCCTTGGCGGCGGTGACATTGGCCACAACGGGCACGGCGGGCGATTGCATCGTGGCCTGGGCCAACGCTTCCGCCATGGCATCCGCAGCCGGCGCCATCAGCGCGCAATGGAAGGGGGCGGAGACCGGCAGCAGCATGGCGCGCTTCACGCCCTTTTCCTTGGCGATTTCAATGGCGCGCTCCACCGCCGCCTTGGCGCCGGAAATCACCACCTGGCCGCCGCCATTGTCGTTGGCGGCTTCCACCACCTCGGCCTTGCCGGTTTCGGGGTTGGTGGCGGCAGCCGCGCAAATTTCCTGCGCCAATTCAATCTCCGCGCCCAAAAGCGCCGCCATGGCACCAGTGCCGGGCGGTGTGGCCTTTTGCATGGCCTCACCGCGCAAGCGCAAAAGCTTTGCGGCGGTGGCGACATCAAAAGCGCCGGCAGCGGTCAGCGCGCTATATTCGCCAAGCGAATGGCCGGCCACCAGCGCGACGCGCGCGGCAAGCCCAAAACCGCCTTCGGCTTCCAGGGCGCGCACCACGGCCAGAGAATGCGCCATCAGCGCCGGCTGGGCATTGGCGGTCAGCGTCAATTCTTCCTGCGGGCCTTCCCACATCAGCTTGCTCAGCTTCTGGCCCAAGGCATCATCCACCTCCTGGAAGACGTGGCGGGCAGAAGGA
Organism: Roseomonas sp.; assembly: GCA_020249415.1. GTDB lineage: Bacteria > Pseudomonadota > Alphaproteobacteria > Acetobacterales > Acetobacteraceae > Neoroseomonas. The sequence goes on from JADCFR010000079.1 coordinate 957, forward strand.
AAGGCATCGGCCAGGTCGCGGCCCATGCCGACAGCCTGGCTCCCCTGGCCGGGAAAGACGAAGGCAAAGGCCATGATGAGACTTCCGTGATGGTTAAAGGTCAGGCCGCGCGAATGGCCGCGCGGCTCCGGCTTGTCAACCGCGTCAATTCATCTGGATATTCGCGTCCCGCACCACCTGCTTCCAGCGGGCGAGCTCCGCCGAAATTGTGGCGCCCAATTCCTGGGGCGTGGACGCATCAATGGTGAAACCGGCTGCCGTCAGGCGCTGGGTCGTCTCGGGCGCGCGCAGCGCTGCGACAATCACCTCATGCAGCCGGGCGATGGTGGGGGCTGGCGTGCCGGCCGGCGCCAGGAAGGCGGACCAGGAAGCAGAAAGCACATCCGGCAGGCCCGCTTCTGGCATGGTCGGCACATCCGGCAGGCCGGAAAAGCGCTTGGTGCCGGTGATGGCAATGGCGCGGAGTGCGCCCGAGACCACATGCGGGCGTACCGTTGCGGCGTTGAGGATGCTCGCCTGAACCTGCCCCTGGATCATGGCGGTCACGGCGGGGGCGCCGCCGGGGAAGGGTACATGCGTCGCCTCGGTCCCGGTGCGCTTCAGGAAAAGCTCCATGCCCAATTGCTCGGTGGAGCCGACCCCGCCCGAGGAATAGGCTGCCCGGCCCCCTTCGCGCTTCAGCCAGGCCACCACCTCGGCGACAGTGGTCGCGGGCACATCCTTGTTCACGACCAGCATATTGGGCACCGACATCGCGAGGGTGACCGGCGCGAAATCCTTTTCAGGATCATAGCCTGGGCGGGTCATGACAGCGGGGTTGATGGTCATGGTGCCGCTGGCGGCCACAATCAGCGTATGACCATCGGCCGGTTGCGCCGCGACATGGCGGGCGGCGATGGCGCCGGTGGCGCCGGGGCGGTTTTCCACCACCACATTCTGCCCAAGGGCGGCCTGCATGGCGGGTGCGACAAGCCGTGCCACCAGATCATTCGGCCCGCCAGGGGCGAAGGGCACCACCAGCACGACCGGGCGGCTTGGCGCCCAGGGGCCTTGCGCGCGGGCCTTGCTGGCTACCAGCGCCAAGGGCAGGCCCAGCAATAGACGGCGATGAAACATGATGCATCTCCCCGAATTTTCTTGGCGCTACTAAGCATAAAGCGGCAGCAAGTGACAGCCAGGGCTTGATCCCCCACCCCGCTTTGTGCTTTACGCCCCCCTCCCCTGCCGGGTGCAAGGCAAGTGCCCGGCTATGCCCCTATGCGTGCCCCATCCTGGGGCCAGGGCTGAGCCAGCCAAAGGGAGATCACATGCCGCTATACGAATGCGTGTTCATCGCACGCAATGATATCACGCAACAGCAGGTTGAAGCCATTGCCGACCAGGTCGCCGCGACCTTGGCCGAAGGCGGTGGTGAAGTGCGCAAGCGCGAATATTGGGGCCTGCGCGGTCTTGCTTATCGCATCAAGAAGAATCGCAAGGGGCATTACATGCTTCTTGGCCTTGATACGCCCCCCGCCGCCTTGAATGAAGCCGAACGTCAGCTTGGCCTCAATGAAGACGTGCTGCGCATGCTGACCGTGCGCGTGGAAGCGATTGATGAGGCACCTTCCGCTGTCATGTCCAAGCGCGGCGGTGGTGAAGAACGCGATCGCGAAAAGAGCTTCCGTGGCCCGCGCCCGGCTGGCCGCTTTGGGTCTGGCCGTAGTGGCGGCCGTGGCGATGACCGTGAGGAATTCCGCGCCCGCGGCCGCGACGAGATGGATATGTCCATGGGGATTGAGGAATAAGCCATGTCTGACAATGCAGATCTGATCCCCGCCGCCCGTCGCCCTGCCGTGGGCGCCCGCCGGCCGTTTCATCGCCGTCGCAAATCCTGCCCCTTCAGCGGTCAGGGCGCGCCGAAGATTGACTATAAGGATGTGCGGCTGCTGTCGCGCTTCCTGTCTGAGCGCGGCAAGATCGTGCCGGCGCGCATCACCTCGGTTTCGGCGAAGAAGCAGCGCGAATTGGCCATTGCCATCAAGCGCGCCCGCTTCCTGGCGCTGCTGCCTTACGTGATTGCGGATTAGGCAGCGCATTGCGGCGAAAGGGCATGGGACCAGCCATGGCAATCAGGCGCGGCCTGTTGGATGACCCGCGTTGGCTCGCGGCGGCGATTGGTGGGATTGCTTCCGCCATTGCCGCGCTATGGGCCATGCGCGGGTTGCCGCTGGGATTTGCCGCTTTCTGGCTGACGTCCTTGCCAATTTTCGCCGCTGGGCTTGGCTTTGGCAGCGCCTCTGCCTTTGGCGCGCTTTGTGTCGGCACCGTGATGGTGCTGATACTGGCAAGCGAATGGCCAGCGCTGATCTATCTGCTGGGCTTCGCGCTTCCCGCGCTGCTGATGGTGGCAACGGGGCTGCGGGCTGGCAGGCTGGATGCTGCCCTGCCTTTGGCACTGACCGGCATTTGGCCGGCGCTGGTGATTCTATTGGTGGCGATGCTGCTGGCGGGTTCTCCCGGTGGGTTTGACGGGGCCTTGATTGGTTCAGTCAATCAAGGCTTGGCCCGCATGGGCATTGCCGATGCCGGCATGCCGGTGGAGCAATTGGCGCGCATCATGGCGCCCGCCATGGCGGGGTGGATGGTGGCAGCGTTGATCCTGTGCGGCATTGGGGCGCAAAGCGCCTTGACGCGGCGTGGGCTTGCCGTGGCGGCCACGCCGCGCTGGAGCGAAGCCCGCCTGCCGATCTGGTACGGGTTTTTGCCATCCGGGGCGGCGCTGGTCTGGCTGAGCGGCATGGGCGGCGATAGCAGCCTGCCTTTCGCGCTTTTTGTGGTGTTGCTGCTGCCCTTTTTTCTGCTGGGGCTTGCCGCGGTGCATCGGCGTTCTGTCGGCCGCACCGCCCGGCCCTTCATGCTTGGCGTCTTCTACGCCGGGCTTGTGATCTTGAGCGTGCCGGCCGCAATCGCGGTGACGGCCTTCGGTATTTTCGAACAATGGGGGCGGCGCAACCAGCCGCCCGGAGGCATGACATGATTGACCTGATCCTGATGCAGCGCGTGGACAAGCTTGGCCAAATGGGTGAGCGCGTGAAGGTGCGCCCTGGCTATGCGCGCAATTATTTGCTGCCCACCGGCAAGGCCATCCGCGCCAGCAAGACAAATCTTGAGCGCTTTGAACGCGAACGCGCCCAGCTTGAAGCAGACAACATCAAGCGCCGTGGTGAGGCCGAGCGTGTGGCTGAACGCGTGGCCGGGCTTTCCGTGATCATCATCCGCCAGGCGGGTGAAAGCGGCAGCCTTTATGGTTCCGTGGTGGCGCGCGACATCGCGGTGGCCTGCGCTGATGCGGGGCTGACCGTCACGCGTGAGCAGGTGCTGCTTGGCCAGCCGATCAAGGCCGTTGGCGTCAGCACCGTGCAGGTGGAACTCCACCCCGAAGTGCTGATCCCGGTGGTGGTGAATGTGGCGCGCAGCCGCGAAGAAGCCGAAAAGCAGGCGCGCGGCGAAAGCGCTGCCGCTGCCGCCCAGGCCGAGAGCCTGGAAGCGGCGCTGGCCGCCGAAATGGCGGCGACGGAACAGGCGGGCTGAGACTGGGTGGGCGGGGCGTGTTGCCCCCGCCTTCCAGCAAGGTGTGGCCTGGTCACAGGCCAAATCATCGCGATTATCGTCGCGGACAAGGCCGGCTGTAGGCCTGCCTAGCCGGCCATTGGCGGGCAGTCTCTTGCCGTGGAGCCCGGATCTGCGCCGGCTTGCCCGAAACCCTCCGTAACGATGCACAGATCCTAAATGTCAGCCGACGGCTTTCAGCCGGGTGAATTCTTCCCGGAAAGCCGCGCGTAACGCATCGCGTTCCTCAGGCGGAAGCCAATTCGCCATGTTATGGAATATGATCGCATTCACTTCCGCCACCTGCGCTGTCCAGGGCATGCGCGAAGCGCCGCGCGCTTCGGCAAGCAACGCCGCAAGTTTCGGGCGAACGAAGGCCACCATACGCTCCGGCGATTGTGGGTCAGGCGTCGCATCAGCCAGCAAATCGGGCTGTGCGGGGGCGAAAAGATCAGGCTGGCGAATCGCTGATGTCATGGTCTCAAAACTCTAGCCGATCCCCAGGCTGAGCGGGAGGGGCGGCAAGATCAAGCCCGGTCTTGGTGAGGGGGCGTTGCAGCGCCACTTCCAAAACCGCATCAGCCGCATCGGTCCAATGCAATAACTCCTCAATGCGCCAGGCAATATCGCAGGCATCGCGCTGAATATCGGCCAGTGCCTCACCTTCCCGTGCCTTCAGCCAACGGTAGAATACGCGATAGCCGGAAACGGCGAAGTCCCAGACCCTTTTCGGCACATGCGCCAGCCGCAGGGATTGATCTTCAAGCAAGGGAATACTGCCGAAATCGTCATTCTGGCCCAGAAAGGCACTGCCCAAGGCGGGTATCTTGAGTGCGCGCCCGGTGGCCTGCCCGACCAACTTCGCGGAACTGAAACCGGCTGCTGGCGCGCGCGCAAAGCATTGCAGCGCGGCGATTTCAGCGCCGATCTGCGCCGCTTGGTCGAAAACGCCTGAATCAGCCGGGAAGGGGATATGGGGGAAAACTTCCTCCAAATCCCAGGCAAAGCGCGTAGTATAGGATGAGGCGGAAAGCAGGGCGATGATGGCGTTGAAGGCCGCTTCGGGCATGACAGCGCGGCCATAAACCGCCCCGAGGCCGGCCATCAGCGCTGGGTTGAGATTATGCGCCGCCGGGCCGTGCCGTCTGTCCCAGAGCGGGAAGGCATAGCCGCCCCTGCCGCTGAACGCGTGATAGTCCGGCAATAGCCCATGGACCCAGATGGCTGGCCCAGCCCCGGTTCCCGATGGCATGGCGTAAAGACAGCGATTTGTGTCGCCCCAGGCGGCGGTAAGGTCTGGGCGGGGACGATCAATAAATGCTCGATGGCCATATAGTCGGCGAGTGTCGAAGGGCCGATAGGCTATTTGGCGAACATTGGACGGCTGCCAGCCCACAGATTGCGCGCTTGCGACGCTACGTGCCCCCGTCTCGTGAAACAAAGCTTTGGCCGCTGTTTCATCGGCTGCACAAAACTCCGAAATGCGAGCTTCAAGCCGCCTCGCGGAAAAACTGTAAACAAAATCATCGCGCTTCGTCTGAATACCGGAATTACGAAAAAAGAACGCGTCCGAGAGATTTGGCCAATCAAGCCCTTGAAACCCTGCCGGAACAAAATCCGTCAGGCCCGTTCCTTCAATGCGCACGAATGATACCGTATCCGGCAGCGCCTTGGCCTGTTCCACCCAGGCGAGCTTTTGTGCTTCGGTAAAGGCGCCATGGCGCCAGGCATCGGCGTAGAAAACCTCGGCCATGGCGCCTTGCGGGCGTTCCGTACTGGTGGCCATGGCGGTCAGGATGCAAACGCCCGTCATGATATTGAACACCCCCTCATCCTGCGTCACCGCCGCAGGCTGAGCGCCGCGCGAATCACCGCGCAGATCAAGGATTTCGAGACGGTCAAAACGCTGGCGCAGCATTTGCCGCAGCCCAGCATA
>JADCFR010000008.1 GCA_020249415.1 Roseomonas sp.
CACCTCGCCCATCGTCGCGCCATCAGCGGGCACAGGCGCCATGGTCTCAGGGTCCATCACATCAAGCCCTTCAAGCGCGAGGTAGCGCACGCCCTGGCGCGCCATCAGCGCGGCCTGTTCCGGCGCGGGCTTGGCACCCCATTCGCTGTGCCATTCATTCACCACGGCTGGGCCATAAACCTCGGTCAGGCCATAGACATGGCAGACCGCAAAGCCCGCTTCCTTCATGGCGGCGAGTACGGCTTCGGGCGGCGGCGCACCGGCCACCACGAATTGCACCTGATGTGTCAATGTGCGCTTATCGGCCGGCGGTGTCGCCAGCAGGGTCGCCATCACAATCGGCGCACCGCACATATGCGTCACGGCATGTTCCGCCATCAGCCGCCACATATCGGGGCCGCGTACGGCGCGCAGGCACACATGCAAACCGGCCTGCGCTGTCACGGTCCAGGGAAAACACCAGCCATTGCAATGAAACATTGGCAGCGTCCATAAATAGGATGGATGCTTGCCCATGCCGGCGGAAAGCACATTGCCGGTCGCCAAAAGGCAGGCACCGCGATGGTGATAGACAACGCCTTTCGGCTTGCCCGTGGTGCCCGACGTATAGTTCAGCGTAATCGCATCCCATTCATCGCCTGGCATCGCCCAAGCAAAATCGGCGCTGCCTTCCGCAATGAAGCTTTCATATTCCTGCCCGCCCAGGCTTTCGCCATGCATCGCTTCCGGTGCCAGCGCATCATGCACTTCAATTACCATGGGCTTCGCGGCACATTCGGCAAGCGCCGCACGCAGCACCGGCATGAATTCGCGGTCCACCACCACGGCCTTGGCTTCGCCATGATCAAGGATATAGGCGATGGTTTGCGCATCGAGGCGCGTATTGATGGTGTTCAACACGGCACCGGCCATCGGCACGCCGTAATGGCATTCCAGCATTTCGGGGATATTCGGCAGAATCGCTGCCACCGTATCGCCGCGCCCAATGCCGCGCTTGGTCAGCGCATGCGCCAATTGTACGGAACGATTACGCAGGCTGGCGTAATCGCGCTTCACCGCACCATGCACCACGGCGGGATAATCCGGATATACCTGCGCGGCGCGCTCCAGAAACAGCAGCGGCGTCAGCGGTTGATGATTGGCCGCGTTCTGCTCAAGCCCGTTTTCGTACTTGTTCAAGGCCATCTTCTTCACCTGTCTTCCCATTGCGGATGGCGCTTTTCCAGGAAGGCGCCAATGCCTTCCGCCGCGTCGCGTGCCATCAGATTTTCTGTCATTACCGAAGCCGCTTCGCAGTAAGCTTCCGCCAGCGGCAATTCGATTTGTCGGTTGAAACCGCGCTTGCCCAGGCGCACCGTGATCGCCGAATGGGCGGCAATGCGCGCCGCCAGACCCAGGGCGGTTTCCATCAAGGCCTCACGCGGCGCCAGGCGGTTCACCAGGCCAAGGCGCTGCGCTTCCTCAGCCGGCACCATCTCACCCAAAAGTAGCATTTCCATCGCGGCCTTGCGCGGCACGGCGCGTGCCAAGGCCACTGCCGGTGTGGAACAGAACAGCCCGATATCCACGCCGGGCGTGCAAAACCGCGCATCTTCCGCCGCCACCGCCAAATCGCAGGTCGCGACCAATTGGCAGCCAGCCGCAGTCGCCACCCCTTGCACCGCCGCAATCACCGGCTGAGGCAGCGCCACAATCCCCTGCATCACCCGTGCGCAGGCGGCCATGGCATCGGCGTAAAAGCCGCGCCCGCCATCCGCATCAGCGCGATGCGCGGTGATTTCGCGCAAATCATGCCCGGCGCAAAACACCGTGCCGGCACCCGCCAGCACCACCACGCGTGTGGTGCTATCTGCGGCGATGTCAGCCAGCATCTCCTCCAGCGCCTGCAATAGCGCGCGCGAGAGGCTATTGCGCTGGGCGGGCCTGTTCAGCGTGATCACGCAAATCCCGCCGGGGCGGTCTTCCCGCAGCAGAATGGGGGTGTTTTGCAGCTCTGTCTTGGACATGGCGGAATATTCCTGCCCCGCGCGGGGGATTACAAGGGCTTGGAAGCGGTATAGCCTGACCCGAGGATGAAACACCAAGAGGAAAACGCTTCCGCCGAGACCACCGCGGCGCTGGAAGCAAGGCTCGCCGCGGTCAAGGCCAAGCGCGGCTATTTGCTGCCGCATCACGGGCTGCTGGCGCTGGCCTTTCCCCGCCTGCTGGAGGGCTATGACGCTGCCTATTCCGCCATGGCCTTGGATGATCGCGTGCTGTCGCATCACGACCGCGAATTCGTCTGGCTGGCGGTGCTGGCCGCGACGGATGAGGCCTTGGCGACGCACCATATCGCCAAATTCCGCGCCGCCGGCGGCGATGATGCGCTGATAGGTGCCGCGTTCAGCGCTGCGGCCCTCGCCATCGGCGCCGAGGCGTTTGATTTCGCCGCGCATCGCTGGGGCGCGCAATTGGCACCTTTCGATCCCCGCGCGGCCTATCTGGAAGCTGTTGCGCAGATCGCCCCCGCAGCACCTCGGCGCCTCGTGCATTTGGCGCAATGCGCCGTGCAGGTTTGTCGGGCGCGCTGGCGGGTGCTCGAATGGCAAATCGAAGCCGCCTATGCGGACCAGGTGCCGGAAGATGAAATCGCCGAGGCCATGACGCTCGCGATGTTCCCCGGTTCCATTCCGCGTTTCGTTGAAGCCTGCGGCGTTTGGCGCGGCATGATCGCAGCGGGACGCGTTGCGGCATCAGAGCGCTACCGCGCCTGGGCAGCACTGACCGGCCAGGGCGGCTTTGACGAGGTGCTCGCGAAAACTTCCAAGGATACATGAGGAAACCAATGGCCTGGACAGCAAAATACATCATCCAGAACGGCAAGAAGATCGGTTTTGATGAAGCGCGCGTGCATCCGTTCTCGGTTGGCCATGCCTATGGCGGCACGGTATTTGAAGGCATTCGCGCCTATATGAATTACAGCACCGGTAAGCTTGCGGTGTTTCGGCTGGAAGAGCACCTCGTGCGGCTGGATCAGGGCATGAAATTCATGCGCTTCGACAATCCGCCCTCGCGCGATGAAATGCGTCAGGCGGTGCTGGATGCGGTGCG
>JADCFR010000080.1 GCA_020249415.1 Roseomonas sp.
CCATCTCGCGCAGGAAGCGCTCGTGCCGCGTTTGCTTGCGAGGACGGTCAAAGCCGAGGCTCGAGAAACTTCTTTGCCGCCTGGGGGCACCCTCAAGGTGTGAATGGCCGAGGCGCATCAGAATCAGAAAATCAGTGACAGGCCAAGAGGGCAGGATTAAATCAGAGGTTCCTTGGGAAACGCCCAGGAACTGTTCAAACAAGCCGAGCCGGCTCTGCCGGGGCCGCTCGTCGGACAGCACAGAGGGATCCGCAAGTGCCCGGCGAATGGGCCAAGCGGAAACAATGAGGCTAGCGGGAACGTCAGGGCTGCCCCATTTGGGGGCTTGTCCCATGTCCACCTTCCGCAGCGCCAGTTGAAAAGAAAAATTGGATTGCATACATAGACAGTGACTTTGTATCCTCATCATCTGTTCATTGATTCTTGGATGGCCCATGACCACAGCCTGGGAACAGGCCTATTTGGCGCTGCGACGCTGCCTAGCGGATGGCACTTTTCCACCCGGCGCGCATTTGCGTGAGGAAGATCTGGCAGCCCAGCTTGGCGTGAGCCGTACCCCCATCCGCGAAGCGCTGCGGCGCCTGGATGCGGAAGGCTGGCTCCGCGTTGTGCCCAATCAGGGCGCTTTCGCCGCTGAATGGTCGCTGCCGGAAATGATCGAGATTTTCGACCTACGCGCCATGCTGGAAGCCCATGCGGCTGAGCATGCGGCGATGGCGCCCACCCCTCAGGGTCTGGCTACCCTGCGCGCAGCTTGTGAGGCTGGGGAAGCAGCGATGCCGGGCGCCGACCTGGCCGCGATTGAGCGGATTTCAGAGGCCAATGTGCGCTTTCACCAGGCGCTTTGGGAAATGAGTGGGCAGCACCGCACGCGCGCCAGCCTGATCAGCCTGGCCGTGCCGCCGATGATCCTGCGCAATTTCCGCAAGTTCAGCGACGCCAATCTGCGCCGCAGCCTGGCACAGCATCGCGAAATGACCGAGGCGATTGCCGCGCGCAATCCATCCTGGGCCGGCGCGGTAATGCGCGCGCATGTGGAAGCGGGCAAGGCGGTTTTCCTCGCCGCCGCGCGGCACGCAGGGCAGGAGGCCGCATGAAAGACCATATGCATGCATCTTGTATGCAATCAGGCTTCCCGACCATCGCCTCTGCCCTGGCGGCCATGGCTGAAGGAAGGGTCAAGGCGGCAGATGTTTTGGCAGCCTGTCTGGCGCGCATCGCCGCCCTGAATGGCACGCTGCATGCCGTGCATTACCTGGATGAGGCAGGGGCGCGCGCGATGCGTCGGACCGGGCCGCTCACGGGTATTCCCTGGGGCATCAAGGATAATTTTGATGTCGCTGGTCTGCCTTGCATCGCCAATTCCAGGCTGCGCGCCGGGCGGATTCCGGCCACCGATGCGCCCCTTGTCACCATGCTGCGCCAAACCGGCGCACCCTTGCTCGGCAAGCTCGCCACTTGGGAATATGGCACCGGCACGGGGGCGGAGCATTTCGATCTGCCGAACCCGCCCGCGCGCAATCCTTGGGATACGGCGCGCTTCACCGGCGGGTCTTCCACCGGTGCCGGCGTTGCTGTCGCAACCGGCATGGCGCTTTTCGCCATCGGGTCAGACACCACCGGTTCCGTGCGCCTGCCCGCCGCCGCCACGGGATGTTGCGGTGTATTGATGACGCCGGGCGTGCTGCCCATGGCGGGCGGTCTGCCCAATACCTATTCCATGGACCGCCCCGGCCCCATTACCTGGACCGCCGAGGACGCTGCCATTGTGCTCGATGCCGTGCTGGGCTCGCAATTGCGCGCCGCCGGCAGCGCGGGTGCCAGGGGTTTGAGGGTGGCCGTGGTGCGTGATCCCGGCGCTGGCTTGCCTGCCGCCAATGCTGAACTCGCCGCCGCTTTTGAAGCGGGGCTCTCGGTTTTATCGCGACTTGGCGCGCACATCACGGATGCGCAATTGCCCTGGCCTGCTTCGACCTGCCTTGATGCGGCGCGCGTGATCGGCGCGGCGGAATCTGCCTCCATCCACGAAGAGGAATTGGCCAAGACGCCAGAATTGATGGGTGCTGCGCTCCGCGACAAATTGCTCGCCGGCATGGGCGTTTCGGCGGTGGATTATCTGGCCGCGCAGCGCCTGCGCCGCGCCTTTTCTGATGCGATGGAACGCTTTTGGAATGCGCATGATGTGGTGCTGTGCTTCGGTACGCTGCATCTGCCGCCACGCCTGGGTGTGGAACCGGAATCCTCCAACTACACCATGGAAACCATGCTGACGCCGGCAAGCCTCGCGGGATTGCCGGCACTCGTGCAATGCACTGGCTTCTCCGAAGCCGGCCTGCCGCTGCATTGGCAGATCATGACACGCCAGGGGAATGAGGCAGCGATGTTCCGCCTGGCCATGGCGTTTGAAGCAGCGACCGATTGGCGCAGCCGGAGGCCCGCATGATCCCGCCCAATTATGCCATGCGCGCTGCTGAATTGGCCGGCGGCATTGCAGCCATCGCGGCACGCCTGCCGCGCGATTGGCCGAAGGAGCATCCGCCGGCGAACCCCGCCTGCGAGGCATCAACAGAATCAGCAAAAACGGGAGAGCAGAAAAATGGCTGAGACAGACATGATTTCGGGATTTGGTCGCCGCGCCTGGATGGGCGGCGCCGCAGCGCTGGCCTTTGGCGCCGGCTTTGGCGTGCCAGTCATGGCGCAAGGCGCGCGCACGCTGCGGGTGCGTTTCGGGTCCGATATTTCCGTGCTGGACCCGGCGCGGATTTTCCAGATCGAAAATCAATCCATCGCCGGCCATATCTATAATGGTCTGGTGCAATATGATCAGCGCACCAATGAAATCGTGCCTGATCTTTCCACGGGCCATGAGGTTTCCGCCGATGGCACGGTCTGGACCTTTCGGTTGCGGCCCAATGTCACCTGGCACAAGAATTTTGGGCCTTTCACATCGGATGATGTGAAGTTTTCCTTCGAACGCGTGCTGGACCCTGCGACGGGCAGTCTCTATCGCGGGCAGCTTGCGGGCCTCAAGGAAATCCAGACGCCCGATCCGCTGACCGTGCGCCTCGTGCTGGAAGCGCCGAATTCCGGCTTCCTGCACAAGCTTTGCGCCTTCAATCAAGGCTGGATCGTCTCTCGCCGTGCGGTTACCGAAATTGGTGAGCGTTACACGATGAACCCAATCGGCACCGGGCCTTTTGTGTTCGACCGTTGGACGACGGGTAACGAAGTGCGGCTGGTCGCGAATGCTGCCTATTTCGGTGGTGCACCGGCGCTGACCGATATTATCTTCCGCGTGGTGCGTGACGAGACGGCGGCGGCGATTGCGCTGGAAAATCGCGAATTGGATGTGTTCTTCGCGCTGCAAAGCCCGGATGTGATTGAACGGCTGCGTCGCGCCAATGGTATAACCTTGCTGGACCGGCCAGCGAACAATACCGCCAATCTGGTGCTGAATACCACCGCCGGACCCTTGGCGGATGTGCGCGTGCGCCGCGCCATGATCCATGCGCTGAACCGCAAGGCTTTGATTGATGGCTTCTTCCGCGGTACAAAGTTTGAAGCGACCAGCGTGTTGACCTCCACCTTCCAGGAATTCAGCGATGATGGCGTGCCGCGCTATCCCTATGACCCGGATCGCGCGCGTGCGCTGCTGCGGGAAGCGGGCGTTTCCAATTTCCGTTTCGAAATCACCACGGTCGGCCTCAACCCCTTTGATCGTTTCCCAGTGCCGCTCGCAAATGATTTGCAGCAGGTTGGCATTCAGGCGACGGTGCGCGTGCTGGAACGCGGCGCCTATGTGCAGGCGCGGTCTTCGGGCAATCTGCAATCCTGCATCACGGCGGTGGTTGGCCCGCCCGATCCGGATAGCCCGCTGGTCACACTCTATCACACGCGGTCGCACCCGCCGGGGCTGAATACATCGCGCTATGACCGCGCGGATGCCTTGCTCGCGGAAGCGGCGCGTGCGCCTGATCTGGCAGGGCGCAAGGCAGTCTATAATCGCCTGTTGCGTCAGGTGATGGAAGATGTGCCGGTGATTCCGCTTTATGCAGACAGGCTTTTCATCGCGCATGGGCCAAATGTGCAAGGCTTTGTGCAGAACAGCCTGTTCACAGTGAATGCGTCACCGGTGTCGCTGCGCGGGGCCTGATGATCCGCTACCTCGCCCGCTGCGCGGCGCAGTTTGCTGTCGCGCTGGTTGGGATCGTCACGGTGGCATTCTTTCTGATGCGTGCCATCCCTGGCGATCCCGCGCTTTACATGCTGGGCGATTTCGCTACGGCCGAGGCGCTCGCGACCCTTCGCGCGCGCCTTGGCCTCGATCTGCCGGTTTGGCAGCAATATGGCGTGTTTCTGCTGCGCGCGGCGCAGGGCGATATGGGTGTTTCGGTGGTGACCGGGCAGTCGGCGCTGGCCGAGATTTGGGCAGCGGTTCCCCCATCAGCCACGCTTGCCATCGCGGGCATGACGATTGCCATTTGTTTTGGTGTGCCCCTCGGAATCATCGCAGCGGTGCGCCAGGGCAGCGCGGTTGATCTTGCCGTGATGCTGCTGGCCTTGGGCGGCATTTCCTTTCCGGTGTTTTGGCTGGGCTTGGTTGCGATCCTGACATTATCTCATGCCCTTGGTCTTTTCCCCGCCCTTGGTGCGACAAGTGAGCCCGGCTTCTGGAAGGGCCTGCATCATTTGGCCTTGCCTTCCTTGGTTTTGGGACTTTCGGTTGCGGCCTATATCGCGCGGCTCACGCGGTCCGCGATGCTGGAGATTCTGGGGCAGGATTTCATTCGTGTGGCGCGCGCCATGGGCGTGCCCGAACGGCGCATCATCTGGCATTTGGCTTTCCGCAATGCGCTTATCCCCGTGCTGGCGGTGATTGGCGTGACCTTTGCGTGGTCGCTCGGCAATGCG
>JADCFR010000081.1 GCA_020249415.1 Roseomonas sp.
CGGCTGCGATTGCTGGAATTCAGTTACCTGCTCGGCAAGGCGCATCGCGCCAAGGGTACGCGCCGCACCCAGCAGGCGATGGGCATTTTGCGCAATCACATCAGCACGGGGCGCCGGCTGAGCCAATTCGGCAGCGAGTTGATCGCGAATACTGCGCATTTCCACCATGAATTCACGAACAACCCCGGCTGCGGCACCCTTCAATTCGCTCCTCAGCAAATCGAGCACATGCTGATCCACGGCTGAGGTCTCCGGCAAGGGTGCAGGCTCGGCGCTTATTTCCGGGCCCTGAGCCTCATGGGTTGGAGAGTTATGCAAGCCCGATAGCGCGGTCGCGAGTGCCGCGCGGGTCAGTGGTTTGCCGATATGGCCGTTCATGCCTGCTTGCTGCGCCGCCGCGATCTGGTCGGGCATTACGGAAGCGGTCAGTGCGAAAATCGGCACCTTTCCCGGGGGATCGGGCATGGCGCGGATGGCGCGTGCGGCCTCAAACCCATCCATTTGCGGCATTTGCAAATCCATCAGCACCAGATCGAATGCTTCTTTCGGCAGTTTCTCAATCGCCTCAGCGCCGCCGCTCGCGAAGGCGATATCATGACCCAGACTGGCCAAGAGCGCCCCGGCGACATCGCGATTGGCCTTGACGTCATCCACCACAAGAATGCGAAGTCTGTTCTGGGCGGCTGGCGGTGAGACATCCTGCCTGGGTAGTTCCGGCGTCACCTCAGGCATCTCCGCCATCACCAGCGGTATCTCGATCCAGAAGGTGGAACCCGCGCCGGAATTGCTCTGATAGCCGATCTCCCCGCCCATTTGCTTCACCAGTCGTGATGTAATGGCAAGCCCAAGCCCCGTGCCCAACGCCTCGCTTTGGGTCATGGGAGCGATTTGCACAAAATCCTCGAAGATCAGACGTTGATTTTCAGGAGAAATACCAGGCCCCGTATCACGCACTTCAACGCGCAGCCTCTCGGCTGGCTTCTGCCATGCAATGAAGTAGATGCTACCGCCTGAAGGCGTGAATTTCACTGCATTGGAGAGCAGGTTCAAGATCACTTGGCGCAGCCTGGTTGCATCACCCAGGACGTATTTTGGCAAGCTCGGGTCAAGTTTCAGCGTGAATTCCAGTTTCTTGCGCATGATATCAGGGGCCACCAGCGCGGCAGAGCTTTGGATCACCTCCTGCAAGGGGAAGGCGCGCGTGGCCAATTCCATCCGCCCGGCTTCGATTTTCGATAAATCAAGCAGGCCATTGACCAGTTCCAGCAGATGCTTGCCGGCATTATACAGGGTGCGGATCTTGTCGCGCTGATCGTCCTGCAGCCTGGGATCATCCAACAGCAATTCGGAAAAGCCCAAAATGCCGTTCAAGGGCGTGCGCAATTCATGTGACATGCGCGCCAGGAATTGGCTTTTCGCTTCACCGGCGGCACGCGCCGTATCGCGCGCTGTCGCCAAATCCTGCATGGCGCGCTTGAGTGGCGTGATATCCGTGCGGATGCCGACCACGCCCCCATCCGGCGTGAGACGTTCGGTGATCAGCACCCAGCGGCCATCGGGCAAAAGCCTTTCCATCGGCGGGTTATTGCCACGATGAAAGGCCTTGCTCTCGGTGACGAAGGTTTCGATATCGCCCTTGGCCTGGGGATATTGGCCGCGCAGTGCGCCCTCTCGCATGATATCGTCAAACAGCGACCCCGGCACGATGAAGGGCGCGCTGATCTTGTAGAAATCCTTGTAGCGGCTGTTGCAGGCAATCAGCCGATCATTCGGGTCGAACATGACAAAGCCGTCCGACATGGATTCAAGCGCGTTTTCGAGGGTGCGCCGCGCGGTGGCGCGTTCATCTTCGACGCGTTCTCTCTGCCGCAGCCCCACCATCAGGGCGCCCGCCACCAGAATGATCATGAGGCCAAGCGCGCCGGAAACCGCAAAGGCACGGCTGCGATCCGCATACCAGCCTTTCAGGGCGGTATTCACCTCAAGCGTTACTGCAACAGTCAGGGCCGGATAGAGTGTTGGCCGCACGGCGGCGAATACCATTTCATTTGTGAAACGGCTTTCGATCGGCTCCGTCGTCGCGAAACCGCGCAGCGCAGCCGCTGCCGGGACAAGCTTCTGCCCGATGCGCGTTTCATCATGCGGCACGGAAGCGAGCAAGGTGCCGTCATCCCGTTCGAGGGTGACCCGAAGCCCCAAGCTTTCCCCAGCGCTGGAGAGAATGCTTTGCACAACGGGCACCGGCACTTCCGCGACCGCCATGACCGGCCCGAGTGTTGGCAATACAATGTTGCGTGCAAAGAACAGGGTCCATTCGCCGGTATTGGCATTGAGCACCGGCCCACCAATCAGGACACTGCCGCCACGCGCCGCGACCTCGGCAAAGGAAGAGGCACTGGGCAAGGGCAGGCGACGGCGGCGCGATACCGGCAGGGCGGTTGCCACCGGCAGCCCATCCTGGCCGATCAGCAGAATATCGCGGTAGGTAAAGTTCTGATTATTCAACTCACGCAAAACGCGATTGACCTGCGATACTTCCAAGCGGTCATCGCGTTGAAACGGCGCCAGTACCGCAGGCAAACCCGCCAGCATGGCATCAACCTGCACAAAGGATCGGTTGATAGCCGCTTCGGTGGAACGCCCGATCTTGTTCAGGGAATCAAGCGCCGCGGCAATTTGCGCATCCTTGGCGCGATTTACCATCAAGGCGGTCGCCACAATTTGCGCAACCAGCAACCCAAGTGCGGCGAAAAGGACCGCATGGCGGAGGAAGCGCGTGGAAAACATGGCGTTACTCAAGCCGTGCCCTTACGCCAAGCACCGGGGCGAGTGTCTTGTTCCAGGCATCCACACATTCAGCGCCGCAGCGTCGCACCCAACCGGGCAAGACGCTATCTGTCAGCAATTGGCGGCGCCGCTGTTCATCGGCTGCGGTGACCGGCACCACCACCATGGTGCCGCGCCGGCCATTCTGGCAGCTCGGCTGACCGGCATTGCAGGCCAGGCCTTCACCTGTTTCGCGGTCCGCCGCGTCCCAGATATCGGCCTCAAGCTTGGCCACTTCGCTTCGGATCGTATCGCGCGCCGATTCCGGCAACCCATGCCAGGCGCCGAGATTGGCGCCGAAAATGGAAAGCCCCCAGGTGACCGCCATATTATGCACATGGGTAGTCACCTCATGCAGGCCGATATCATTGCCGGATAAGGTTCCTGTCACGGCGCATTCCACAACGCCTGATCTTATTGCGGAAACAATCTCGGCAAAGGGGATCACGACCGGTGTCGCGCCAAGCGCCGTGAACATTTCGGACTGCCCGACCGAGGATGTGCGAATGCGTCGTCCGGCAAGATCGGCGAGGCTGGAAAAGGGCCGGCGACAAAACACGACCTGCGCCGGATAGACGTAAACGCCCAGCAATTCGACATCATAGCGATCCCGCAAGGTCTCCCTCAAATGCCCGCGAAATGCCGCGACCGAACGGCGAAGGGCACCGATATCCGGGTTCACGGCGGGCAAGTCTATGGCGTTGAATTCGGGTTCTTCAGTGCTCACCACCGCAAGCAGGGCTGTTCCGAAGGAAACCACGCCGAGACGCATCAGGGAGAGC
>JADCFR010000082.1 GCA_020249415.1 Roseomonas sp.
GAAGCGCGGCCCGCAGCCTCGATCTCGATCCAGACAAAGCCCTTTTCGCCAAAGCGCAGCACACGCGGGCTGCCGGCATCGCCGATGATCACGCCATCGGCTTGCGCAAGGCCGGGCACATGATCGAGCAGCCATTTGGTGCCAAGCGGACCCATGCTTTCCTCATCGCCCGCGAGGGTCAGCAGCGCCTCCCCGCGCCAGGCGTCGCGGTATTCGGCAAGCAGCGCAAAGGCCAGCATGGAAGCGGCGATGCCGCCCTTCATATCGGCCACACCGCGTCCATAGAGCCGGCCATCGCGCAGCAGGCCGCCCAAGGGGGGTACGGTCCAGGGCAGGGCCTCATTCACCGGATAAGTGTCCAGATGGCCGTTATAGGCGAGCAAGCGGCCCGGCCCGGCGCCACGGATGCGCGCGACCAGATTGGTCACCTGGGGGTCGGTTGCATGCAGGGATATCTCGGCGGCGGGCGCCAAAGCGCGCAGCATCTCGGCGGCTTCTGCCGCCACACCCCGCACATCGCCGGGCGGGTTGGGGGAGGCAATGGCGGTCAGGCGCTGGGTGAGCGCCACCACCTCAGCCGCACGGCGGGCGGCAGAGGCGGCGAAAGCGGCGCGGGCTGAGGCGTTCATAGGGGCTACCCTGCGGGGCTGCGTAAAAGCTGGCAAGCCGTATCATGCTTGCAATATTGGCCCGCGCGGGCATATCCGAGCGGATTGGGCATTGGCCGGGCCGCCGCAGGGGCTGCCTCGCCCCCCTGGAGAGACCCCATGCGCATAGATGCCATTCCCATCGGCAAGGACCCGCCGAATGATGTGAATGTGATCGTTGAAGTCCCGATCGGCGGCGAGCCCATCAAATACGAGATGGACAAGGCCGCCGGCACGCTATTCGTTGACCGCTTTTTGCACACCCCCATGCGTTATCCGGGGAATTACGGCTTTGTGCCGCACACGCTTTCCGAAGATGGCGACCCGATTGACGTGCTGGTGGCCAATACGCGCCCCATCGTGCCGGGCGCCGTTTTGAATGTGCGCCCCGTTGGCGTGATGAAGATGGAAGATGATGGCGGGGGGGATGAAAAGATCATCGCCGTGCCATCCCCCAAGCTGACCCAGCGCTATGTGCATGTGCATAACCACACGGACCTGCCCAAGATCACCATTGAGCAGATCCAGCATTTCTTTGAGCATTACAAAGACCTGGAACCCGGCAAATGGGTGAAATTCATCGGCTGGGGCGATGCCGAAGAAGCGCGCCGGCTGATCCGCGAAGCGATTGAGCGTGCCAAAAACGCCTGAATTGTCCTAAAAAGCGCGGGTTTTCGGTTGGAAACCCGCCCCCCCCGTTGCGCCCCCGCCCCACCCCTTTTAAGGAAGCGGCCCATCAGGACCGTCCTGGGGGTCAGACTCCGCGCCGGTCATCATGCCGGCGCGCGGCGGCCCGTTCCGCGCCACAAAGGGGGAGTCTAAGCTTTGTTGACCTTATCGCTGATCCTGGTGATCGCGCTTGGGGCGTTGTCCATCGCCTATGGTGTGATCACTGCCAAGGATGTGCTTTCGCGCGACCCCGGTACGCCGCGGATGCAGGAAATTGCTCTTGCCATTCAGGAAGGCGCCTCGGCCTATCTGAAGCGGCAATATGGCACCATTGCCATTGTGGGCGTGGTGCTTTTCGCGCTGGTTGCCTGGCGGCTGGGCTTTGCGGTGGCGATTGGCTTTGCCATTGGCGCCATCCTGTCCGGTGTGGCGGGCTTCATCGGCATGAATGTCTCCGTGCGCGCCAATCTGCGGACCGCGCAGGCTTCCACGCAATCACTCGCCGCTGGTCTTGATGTCGCCTTCAAATCCGGCGCCATTACCGGGATGCTGGTCGCGGGCCTCGCGCTGCTTGGCGTGGCCGTTTACTTCTTCATCCTGAGTGTGCTGGGTGGTTTCGCGCCCAATAGCCGCACGGTGATTGATGCGCTGGTCGCGCTTGGCTTCGGCGCTTCGCTGATTTCGATCTTTGCGCGTCTTGGCGGCGGCATCTTCACCAAGGGTGCGGATGTGGGTGGCGACATGGTGGGCAAGGTTGAAGCCGGCATCCCCGAGGATGACCCCCGCAACCCCGCGACCATCGCCGATAATGTGGGCGATAATGTCGGCGATTGCGCCGGCATGGCCGCTGACCTTTTCGAGACCTATGCGGTGACCATGGTGGCCACGATGGTGCTGGCGGCCATCGCCTTCGCCGATCCCGGCAATATGGTGCGCGGCATGATCTATCCGCTCGCGATTGGGGCGGTTTGCGTGGTGACCTCCATCATCGGCACTTACTTTGTGAAGCTGCCAGCGAATAACTCCATCATGGGGGCCATGTATCGCGGCTTTATCGTGACGGGCCTGCTTTCCTTGGTGGTGCTGCTGCCGCTGACCTATCTTGTCTTTGGCTTCGGTTCCATGACGGCGGCGGGCACCAGCTTTACCTCCTTCGACCTGTTCCTTTGTGGTGTGGTCGGCTTGGCGGTGACGGGGCTGATCGTTTGGATCACGGAATACTATACCGGCACGGGCTTCCGCCCGGTGCAGGCGATTGCCGAAAGCTCGGTCACGGGCCATGGCACCAACGTGATCCGCGGGCTTGCGGTTTCGATGGAAAGCACGGCGGTGCCGGCGCTGATCATCATCGCGGGTGTGCTGATTACCTATGGCCTGGCGGGGCTTTACGGCATTGCCATTGCGGTGACGACCATGCTGGCGCTGGCTGGTGTGGTGGTGGCGCTGGATGCCTTCGGCCCGGTCACGGATAACGCGGGTGGCATTGCCGAAATGGCTGGCCTGCCCAAGGAAATCCGCCAGACCACCGATGCGCTGGATGCCGTTGGCAATACGACCAAGGCAGTGACCAAGGGCTACGCCATTGGTTCAGCCGGGCTTGGCGCGTTGGTGCTGTTTGCCGCCTATACGCAGGATCTGAACTATTTTGTTCAGAATGCGGCGCAGTACCCGTATTTCCAGGGCGTTGGCACGCTGACCTTCTCGCTTTCCAGCCCATATGTTGTGGTGGGTCTGCTGTTCGGCGGGTTGCTGCCGTATCTGTTTGGCGGCATGGCGATGACAGCGGTGGGCCGCGCGGCAATGAGTGTGGTTGAAGAAGTGCGGCGCCAGTTCAAGGAAAAGCCGGGCATCATGCAGGGCACCGACAAGCCGGATTACGGCCGTGCGGTGGATATGCTGACCAAGGCGGCGATCAAGGAAATGATCATCCCGTCCTTGTTGCCGGTGCTTTCACCGCTGGTGGTGTATTTCGGCATTAGCGCCATTGCCGGCAAGGCGGCTGGCTTTGAAGCCTTGGGGGCGATGCTGCTGGGTGTGATCGTGACCGGCTTCTTCGTCGCGGTTTCCATGACCACCGGTGGTGGCGCCTGGGATAATGCGAAGAAGTACATTGAAGATGGTCATCATGGCGGCAAGGGCTCTGAAGCCCATAAGGCCGCTGTGACTGGCGACACTGTTGGCGACCCGTACAAGGATACGGCGGGTCCGGCGGTGAACCCGATGATCAAGATCACCAACATCGTCGCGCTCCTGTTGCTCGCGATGCTGGCGCATAGCTAAACTTTTGGCGGGGCGGCGCTGCCGCCCAAATGAAGTAGCCCAGGGGGTTCTGCCTCCTGGGCTTTTTGATGCAGGCCAGCTTGGCTTGAAGCAGTTTTTCTACAACTTCCTTCCCCTGGATCCGGTTATGCAAGGACAGAGGTGGCTCGGTTTGTTTGAACAGTTCTGGGCGTTTGCTAAGTGGTTTTCTACCTTGGTTAGGCTGCCATCGGGATTGATGGC
>JADCFR010000083.1 GCA_020249415.1 Roseomonas sp.
AGGCCTGGCGGAAGCCGATATCGTCACCACCCATTGCCCGAGCAATGAGGAAACGCGCGGCATGGTGAATGGCACTTTCCTGGCCGCCATGAAGCCAGGCGGCACCTATATCAATACCGCGCGCGGCACTTTGGTGGATGAAGCGGCACTGACCGCCGCGCTGAAAACCGGGCATCTTGCGACCGCCGGGCTTGATGTGTTCTGGGAAGAACCCGTCACCACACGCCTGCCGCTGCTTGATCTGCCGAATGTGGTGGTCTCCCCGCATTCCGCCGCTGCGACGGAACAGGGCATGCGCCGCATGGGGCTTTCCTGTGCGGAGAGCATCATCAGCCATTTCAAGGGTCAGCTCGACCCCGATGTTGTCATCAATAAGGAGGTGCTGCGCGGCAACGCGTAGCAATGCCCATTATGGAAAACCCCTTGCTGATCCTGGCGGATCACGCCGCTTCCTGGCGCAGCCGCGCGGTAGATGCCGAGGTCGCGCATCATGCTCGCCGTGCTTTGGTGGATTGGTTTGCCGCCTTGCTCGCCGGCGCATCCCGTGCGCCCGCGATACTGATGTCAGCCGCGCTTGAAGATGAAACGCGCGGCGGCGGAGGTGCCGTGTGTTACGTGAGTGGCCGTCAGGTGCCGCTCCGCCACGCGGCGCTGTTGAATGGCACGGCATCCCATACCGTGGAATTCGACGATATCTATCGCTACGCGGTCTATCATCCGGGCTGCCCGACCATTGCGGCGGCGCTAGCGGCGGCGCAGTCACGCGGCGCGGATATGGATTTGCTGCTGCGTGCGATGATTGCGGGCTATGAAGTGTCCTGCCGCATCGGCGTTGCCGTGCAGCCCTCCCATTATGATTTCTGGCATACTACTGGCACAGTTGGCACTTTCGGTGCGGCGGCGGCGGTGGCGGTGGCGCTGAATTGCGATGCTGAACGCACCGCGCATGCCATTGCAACCTGCGCCACCATGGCAAGCGGCCTGCAACAAGCCTTCCGAGGTGAGGGCATGTCCAAGCCTTTGCATCCCGGCCATGCGGCAGAAGCTGGCGCCATGGCAGCCATGGCGGCAGCGCGCGGCATGACCGGCGCGCTGGATGTGTTGCATGGCCCGGCGGGCTTTGCAGCGGCCACCAGCGAAGATACCGGGAAATGGGAAAAGTCACTCGCCAATATCGGCAAGCCCTATGCCATTACGGATATGACCTTCAAGAATCACGGTTGCTGCGGGCATATTTTTGCGGCGCTTGATGCCGTCCGTGATTTGCAGCGCGAAGCCGGCTTCAGCGCCGGCGATGTGCTTGGCGTGCATGTCGGCGGCTATAAGGCGACCAAGGATGTCTGTGATCGCCCGACCGCCGCGACTGAACAGGATTGCCGCTTTTCCACGCAATTCACCGTCGCGACCATGTTGCTGCATGGCGGCGTGCGCCTGGCGGCGTTCGAGCCAGACCGCCTGACCGATCCCGCCATCCGCGCGCTGATGCCGAAAGTGAGTGTAGCGCTTGATCCTGAATGCGCCGCCGCCTTCCCATCCAAGCGTTCGGCCAAGGTGGAAATCAAACTGCGCGATGGGCGCTTGCTGAACCGGCATCAGCACACGCGCAAGGGCGATCCGGACGCGCCGCTTGCTGATGCTGAGCTGTCCGATAAATTCCTGGAACTGACGGCGTATGCGATTGGCTCACAGGAAGCCAAGGCACTGCTGGAAGCGCTATGGAAGGGCACTGACCTTCCCGGCATTGTGAAGCTGCGCAACCAAACGACGCTGCGCGCGGCGGAGTAAAGGCGTCGGGCGCGGGTTGATGCTCGCGCCCGTGCTTGCCTATCCCGCCAGCACATAGCCATAAGCCTTGTTGCTGCGATTGCCGCCGGCTGCGGCGTATTGCGCCTTCACCCGCGCCACGCCATCGCCATCAAGCCCCGCGCGGCGCTGATCATAGCGATACATTTTCGCCGATGTGCCGCCGAAGATCGCGGTCTTCACCGGCCCATCGGCGGGGCCGAGTGGCGCGAAGCCGTGGCGGCGCTGCATGTCGTCCGGAATCTCAAGCCGCCGCAGTGCTTCAATCTGCCATTGCGGAGAGCCGGTCCAGATCGCATCCGTGCCCCAAACGACATGATCCGCCCCAAGGCCGCGAATAAGGGTACCCATCAGCGCGGCGCAAAGCCCGGGTTCAATCACCGTGGTCTGCGCAAAAATCTGGCCAAGATCACCATAGACATTGGTGACACCATATTTCGCCGGAATCTCCGACAAATCAGTGGTCCAATCCACGCGGCCCGTGCGCGCGAATTGCTCAACACCCATGCCCGCACCACCGCCACCGGTCCAGCGATAGGCGGAATGGTAGATGACGAAATTCATCTGCGGCCAATCCTTCGCCGCCTTGCCGACATCATCAACACCGGCAAAGGGCAGCAGATGCGGGAATTGCTGCGTCACCTGCTGCGGAAAAAGTCCCTTATGCACGCAAACAATATTGATGCCGGCCTTCAGCAGCCTTTCATAGAAAGGATAGAGCAGCTTTTCATCATCCATCCGCCATGGGTGGATGGCCAGATGCTTGTTGGTATTATCGCCAATCGTATAGCCCTTGAAGCTATCGGGCTTAAGCTGTTCGATGGAACGCTCAACTTCCTCCATCCAGCCTGGCTGACCGGGTGTGAAAATCGCGTGGGAGAGAACGCGTTTGGTGCCCGATGCATCATTCACGCGTTTGCGCGCATCGAACTTCATGTCATTGGTCAGGAACCAATCAATCGGTTCTTCGGAAGGTGCGCCACTGATCAGCGCGACCTTGGTATCCGAATCAAGAAACACTTCCTTGAACCAGCTTGCTTCCATCAAATCCTGAATGGTCTGTTCCTTGCCGACCAAATCTGGATTCCATCCTGCCCGCCCGACAGCCCGGCGCGCATTCACAAAGGTCATGATGCGCGTATCGGGGCGCAGGAAATGCGTATGCACATCCATGATGAATTGGTCCTTCAGCGCCGCCGCACGCGCTGCCGCCGCATCCGGCTGCTGTGCCTCAGCGCGGCTCACGGCATAAAGCGGACCATGGACTTCATTCATGGCAAGGAAGGCGGCCGCCATGCCGGATGCGGTCTGCAAAAAGCGTCGCCTGCCCAAGCCTTGCTTGGCACCGATCTCGTCGGCCATTTCCTTGATGCGCGCTTCGACCGCTTTTTGCTTTTCGGTCTGCGGCATCGGCCAGAATTCGTCGGATGATACCACCTGTGTTGGGATGGGAGAGGGAAACATCACCTCATCCGCCGGCTGCAATTGCTTCAGATCATCATCGGTCAGAAACCCGCCCATATCTCGTCTCCTGCCCTTGGGTAAGGGTAATCTTGCCGTTATTGTTGCATGGCCGCAAGATAAATTGCTGCCCCGCAAAAAAGGTAGTGGCTGTCGAGATTCAATTACTCCGCCGCCTGCGCTTAGAGCAGCGCTATTTCTGTCGGAACCGCCTTGCGGTTCCGCAAAAAAGGCATGAACTGGTCAATAACCTGGTCCTCTACAAAAATCCCGATTCGATGCATCAGATCGGCTATTGCCTTAGCGCCAGCAAATTCAGGGCGCTGATTACTCCACCCGGGCGCCAGAGGCGCGGGCAGCGGCTGCCCAAACCGGTGCGGCAGCGCGCAAGACGGCGGCGAATTCCTCCGGTCCCAAGGCGGTTGGGATCAGGCCCATTTCGCGAATGCGCGCCCGCGCTTCCGGTGTGCGCAGCACCGGCAAAAGACTATCAGCAAATCGCCTAATGATTTCAGGAGGGGTTCCGGCGCGCAATACAAGGCCATTGAAGCCCAGCGTATCAAGCCCGCCGCGCAGACCCAACTCCGCAAAGGTCGGCACATTGGGTAGGGTTTCAATGCGCTCAGGTCCGGTGACGGCAAGCGCGATCAAGCGACCCTCTCGTATCTGTGGCACGCTGACCGCTTCATCATTGATGGAAAGGAAGGCATTACCCGCGACCACATCCATGACAGCGGGCGCAGAGCCGCGATAGGGCACATGGGTCATTTGCACGCCGCCCTCCCGTTCCAGCATCGCGCCATAAAGATGGCTTGCGGAGCCAATGCCAAAGCTTGCATAGGTCAATTCGCCGGGGCGGCGACGCGCCAATTCAAGAAGGTCAGCGACATTCCTCAATCCGCGGTCCGGCCGCACGGTCAGTACCAGGGCCGCTGTTCCAAGCTGCACCAGGGGAGCCATATCGCGCAGGGTATCATAACCGGGATTGGCATGAATCACTGGATTGATCAGGGTGGTTGAGGCATTCACGTAAAGCACCGTATGCCCATCGGCAGGTTGGCTCAGCGCGAATTGCGTGCCGATCATGCCCTGGGCCCCGGGACGATTATCAACAATAATGGCCTGCGGGATTACGCCGCGAAAACGTTCTGCCAGCCAGCGCGAAACAATATCGGTCTGTCCGCCAGGCGGGTAAGGCGCAATGAGGCGAATGGGCCGTTCCGGCCAACCACTGGCTTGTTGGGCGCGTGCAGCACCGGGAACCAGGCTGGCGAAAAGAGCTCCCAAGCCCAGAAAATGTCGACGGCCTGACAGTTTCGTACCGTGACGCGGCTCTGATTTCATGCGCCTTATCCTCCCATCTTTTTTGGGATCATCGGCAAGAAGCACAATAAATGCAAGGAAAACCTTGGGCGCCATGGTGCGGTTCCAACCTTCCGGACGCTTGCACGCCATGGCATGGCGGACGTATTGATGGCAAAAGAAACGCCACAGGAGGATGCCTTGATTTCCCGTCGTCACCTTGCCCTGCTTGCCGCGCCTGCACTGCTGCCCGCCACTGCGCGCGCGCAGGATGCCTGGCCAAGCCGCCCCGTCACGCTGGTGGTGCCCTGGGCCGCAGGCGGTTCCACCGATGCCGTGGCGCGCATCCTGGCGCAGAAGCTTTCCACCGATACGGGCCGCAGCTTTGTGGTGGATAACCGCACCGGCGCCAATGGCACGATTGGCTTCAATAGCGTCGCGCGCGCGCGGCCAGATGGCTATACCATGTTGGTGAGTACCGTCAGCACCTATGCCATGGCGCCGCATTTGATGCCGCTGCCTTACGACAATGAAAAGGATTTTATCGGCATCGGGCTGATCGCTTCCATGCCGATCATCATGGTGGTGCACCCAAGCTTCCCCGCGCGCACCCTTGCGGAATATGTCGAAATCGCCCGTCGCCCGAACAGCAACCTGACCTATGCCAATTCCGGCACGGGGTCTTCGACACATCTCGCGACCGAGCTTTTCTTGCAGGAAGCGCGGCTTACCATTCAGGATGTCGGCTATCGCGGTGGCGCCCCGGCGGTGCAGGCGGTGCTTGCGAATGAAACGCCGATGGTTTTCCAGGCTGCATCAGGCATTTTGCCGCATATCCGTTCCGGTTCCTTGCGCGCGCTGGCTGTGGCGACGAAGGAACGAAGCCCCCTCACGCCCGAAATCCCGACCTTCGCCGAACAGGGTTTTCCGGGTGTGGAGGTGGTGGAACATATCGCGCTGCAAGCGCCCACGGGCGTGCCTGCCGATATCCTGGCGCGCATGCATGCGCTGACCAAGGCCGCGATGGAAGCGCCCGATACGCGCGAACGCCTGAGCGCGCTTGCCGTGGTACCAACGGTTGGCAGCACCGCCGAATGGCCAGCCTATTTCGCGGCGGAAAACGCCAAGTGGCGCAACATGATCCAGGCGCGCAACATCAAGCTGCAATAGGCTTGTCGCTCAGGCCGAGGCCGGCTTACCAATGCCAGCCGCGCCCGGCCGCCCGTAAAGATGCATCGCGCGCCGTTCAAAGGCGCGCACCATCAAGCGCACCGCTTCATTGAAGACAACGCCAATCGCCACCTGCAGAATGCGGCTGCGGAATTCGAAATCCACGAAGAAATCGACTTCCGTCCCGCCCGCCACCGGCGTGAAGCGCCAGTGATTGTTCAAATAGCGGAAGGGTCCATTCTCGTAGACCACATGAATATGGCCAGGCTTGTCCAGACCCACGCGGGACCGGAAGGTTTCGCGAAACATGCGAAAGCCAATGGTCAAATCCGCCACCAGCACCTGTTCATCGCGGCTGAGCACCCGTGCGCCAACACACCAGGGCAGGAATTCCGGATAGCGCGCCACATCGGCTACCATGTCGAAAAGCTGCTCCCGCGTATAGCGGAGTACCTTCTTTTCCGCATGGGTCGGCATGTCAGGCTTGTGCGGCCAATTGCGCGTTGCGCGCCGCACTCAGCGCCGCGAAGTCGCGATCCGCATGATAGGAGGAACGCGTCAAAGGTGTTGCCGACACCAACAGAAAACCCTTGCCGCGCGCGGCCTTGGCGTAATCCTCAAACTCATCCGGGGTCACGAAGCGATCCACGGCGGCATGCTTCACCGATGGCTGCAGGTATTGGCCAATGGTGAGGAAATCCACCTCCGCACTGCGCAGATCATCCATCACTTGCAGTACTTCAATGCGCTTTTCGCCAAGCCCCACCATGATGCCGGATTTGGTGAAAATGGAAGGATCAAGCTGTTTCACACGATCCAATAAGCGCAGCGAATGATAGTATCGCGCACCGGGCCGAATACTGGGATAGAGCGCCGGCACGGTTTCCAGATTGTGATTGAACACATCAGGCCGCGCCGCCACCACCACTTCCAGCGCGCCATCCTTGCGCAGAAAATCCGGTGTCAGCACCTCAATCGTTGTGCCCGGGGCCGCCACGCGAATCGCGCGAATGGTCTCAGCAAAATGCGCCGCACCGCCATCAGCCAGATCATCACGATCAACGCTGGTAATCACCACATGGCGCAGGCCGAGCGAGGCCACTGCTTCGGCCACGCGACGCGGTTCATCCGTATCCAAAGGCTTTGGAATGCCAGTTGCGACATTGCAGAAGGAACAAGCGCGCGTGCAGGTCTCACCCATGATCATCATGGTGGCGTGGCGCTGAGACCAGCATTCGCCGATATTCGGGCAGGCCGCTTCTTCACACACCGTGACCAGCTTCTTCTCCCGCATCAGGGCGCGGGTTTCCAGATAAACCGGATGCGTCGGCGCCTTCACCCGGATCCAGGCAGGCTTGCGCTGGATGGGGTTGTCCGGGCGATGCGCCTTTTCCGGATGCCTTTCGGCACCCGTCTTGGCGGCGCGGTGGTCAATTTCGATGCGGGTCGGGGGCATGACGAGACTTGATTTGAGCGGCTGATTCACCGCTTCGGTCATACGACCTACGCGGATCAGACGCTATATGTGGATCACCCGGCCGTAAGCATCAAGCACGCTTTCATGCATGGCTTCCGAAACCGTGGGGTGCGGGAAGACGGTATGCATCAATTCGGCCTCGGTTGTCTCCAGCGTACGGGCAATGCCGTAGCCTTGGATCATTTCCGTGACCTCCGGCCCCACCATATGGGCGCCGAGCAGCGCGCCGGTCTTGCCATCAAATACCGTCTTCACAAAGCCTTCGGGCTCACCCATCGCAATCGCCTTGCCATTGCCGATGAAGGGGAAGCGCCCGACCTTCACCTCGTGCCCGCGGGCCTTGGCTGCGGCTTCCGTGAGCCCAACCGAGGCCACTTGCGGCCGGCAATAGGTGCAGCCCGGAATATTCAGCGTATCCATGGCATGTGGATGCAGTCCCGCGATGGCTTCGACGCAAATGATCCCCTCATGCGATGCCTTATGCGCCAACCAGGGCGGGCCGGTCAGATCGCCAATGGCGTAGACGCCAAGCTCTCCAGTGCGACCAAAGGCATCGGTCAGGATATGGGTGCGGTCCACCTGAATTTTCGTACCCTCAAGCCCAAGATCTTCAACATTGCCGACAATGCCAACGGCGCTGATCAACCGATCCGCCTTGATCTCGGTTACCTTGCCGCCGGCTTCGACAATCGCGGCAATCGCATCGCCTTCCTTGCGCACGCCTTGCAGCTTGGCGCCAACCAGCACCTTCATGCCCTGCTTTTCAAAAGCCTTATGCACAAAGGCAGAAACCTCGGCATCTTCCACCGGCAGAATGCGATCCATCGCTTCAATCAGCGTCACTTCGGACCCCATATTGCGATAGAAGGACGCGAATTCAGACCCAATGGCGCCTGACCCAATCACAATCAGCCGCTTCGGCAAGGCCGGCGCTGTCATGGCTTCGCGATAGGACCAAATGAGCTTTCCATCCGGTTCAATCCCCGGCAGCACGCGCGCCCGCGCACCGGTGGCCAGAATGATGTGCTTCGCCATCAATTCGGCTACCGGCTTGCCATCCTTGCTCACCGCAAGCTTGCCGCCACCGGCCAGCTTGCCATGGCCATCAAACACCGTGACCTTGTTCTTGCGCAGCAAATGCTTGACGCCGCCGGAAAGCTGCCCCGCCACGCTGCGCGACCGCTTAACCACTTTCGCGAAATCAAAGCGGATATTGTCCGCCGCGAAGCCATAGGCATCCAGGCTATGCAGCAAATGATTGATCTCAGACGCGCGCAGCAGCGCCTTGGTGGGGATGCAACCCCAATTCAGACAAATGCCGCCCAGATTCTCGCGCTCCACCAAAGCGACTTTCATCTTCAATTGGCTGGCGCGAATG
>JADCFR010000084.1 GCA_020249415.1 Roseomonas sp.
CACGGAAGGTTTTCGTGATGTCCTCGCACTCGCGAATGAAGCGCGTTACGATCAATATGATCTGAATATCGAATTGCCGAAGCCCTTGGTGCCGCGCCGCTGGCGCCTGCCGGTGCCGGAACGCCTGGATAATACCGGCAAGGTGCTGCTGCCCTTGGATGAGGCTGCGGTACGCGCACATATCCCCTTTCTGCGCGCTGAGGGTATTGAAAGCCTGGCTATCGGTTTCATCCATGGCTTTGTGAACCCAACCCATGAACGCCGCGCGGCCGAGATTGTGCGGGAAGCCTGGCCGGAATTGCCGGTCTCGCTCTCCTCAGAAGTCTCGCCCGAAATGCGCGAATGGGAGCGTTTTTCAACCACCGTCGCCAATGCCTATGTGCAGCCCTTGATGGCGCGCTATTTGAAGCAATTGGAATTGGGCTTGCGCGAAGCGGGGCTGGCTTGCCCGCTTTATCTGATGCTGTCCGGCGGTGGCCTGACCACGATTGATACGGCGGCGCGTTTCCCCATCCGCCTGGTGGAAAGCGGCCCGGCGGGTGGCGCGATCTTCTCGGCCTTTGTCGCGCGCCAGCGTGGTTTCGATAAGGTATTGTCCTTCGATATGGGCGGCACCACCGCCAAGGTCTGCCTGATTGATGATTTCCGCCCGCAAGCATCGCGTACGTTTGAAGTCGCGCGGGTTGGGCGCTTCAAGAAGGGTTCTGGCCTGCCGCTCCGCATTCCCGTGATTGAAATGGTGGAAATCGGCGCGGGTGGCGGTTCCATCGCGCAGGTGGATAGCATGGGGCGCATTCAGGTGGGCCCGGAAAGTGCCGGCGCTGATCCTGGCCCTGCCTGTTACGGGCGCGGCGGCACGCACCCGGCCGTGACGGACGCCAATCTTGCCCTTGGCCGCTACGATCCGGAGCTTTTCGCGGGCGGTGCGCTCAGGCTTTATCCCGATCAATCACGCAAGGCGCTGGCGGAACATGTCGGTGGGAAGCTCGCTCTTTCCGCCGATATGGCGGCACTTGGCGTGGTTGAGATGGTGGATGAGAATATGGCCAATGCCGCGCGCGTGCATGCCATTGAAAGTGCCAAGAATTACGAGGG
Source organism: Roseomonas sp. (assembly GCA_020249415.1). Lineage (GTDB taxonomy): Bacteria > Pseudomonadota > Alphaproteobacteria > Acetobacterales > Acetobacteraceae > Neoroseomonas. The sequence goes on from JADCFR010000084.1 coordinate 1,096, forward strand.
CCGCGTGGTGATTGCCTTTGGTGGCGGTGGCCCCGTGCATGGCTATCGCGTGGCCGAGAAAATCGGCGTGAAGCGCATTCTGGTGCCATCCGGTGCTGGTGTGGGGAGCGCGATTGGCTTCCTCCGCGCGCCGGTGGCTTATGAGGTGGTGAAGTCGCTTTATCAGCGCTTCGGCAGCTTTGATGTTGCTGCGGTGAATAGCCTGCTCGCGGCCATGTCGCGCGAAGCGGCGGGCGTGGTGGCGGAAGGCGCCTTTGGGGCGCCGATTGAAGAAACGCGCATCGCCTATATGCGCTATGTCGGGCAGGGGCATGAAATTGCCGTGCCGATCCCGCCGCGTGCCTTGACCGCGCAGGATGTGCGCGAAATCCGCGCGCTGTATGATGCGGAATATAGCCGCTTCTATGATCGGCCTGTGCCGGGTTCGGATGTCGAAATCCTGTCCTTCGCTGTCACTGTCCGCACCGTTGAAGCGCATGTCGAACCGGCAGCGCCAGTGGCGAATGCACCGGCGCCAAGCCCGATCCGCGTGCAAATGGTGCGCGATACCGCGACCGGCGAAGTCGCCGAATGGCAGGTCTATGATCGTGATGCGATGCGGCCCGGCGCTACTGTGGCCGGCCCCGCCATTATCGCGGAAGCGGAAACCAGCACCTTGATTGGCCCTGGCTGGATGTGCCGCATGGATGGGCTGGGTTATCTCGATCTGACGCAGGAGGCTGCACGATGAAGGAAACCGGCGCGCTGGCGACAATCCAACGCCAGATCCAATGGAATCGCCTGATCGCGGTGGTCGAGGAACAGGCGCAAACCATGATCCGCACTGCCTTCAGCACCACGGTGCGCGAAGCGGGTGATCTTTCCGCCGGCGTCTTTGACCTGCAAGGCCGCATGTTGGCGCAGGCCGTGACCGGCACGCCTGGCCATGTGAATTCCATGGCGGAATCGGTTGGCCATTTCCTGGCGAAATTTCCTGCCGCCAGCATGAGGCCGGGTGATCACTACATCACCAATGACCCTTGGCTCGCGACCGGGCATTTGCATGATCTGACCGTCGTTTCGCCCGCCTTTCGCGGCGGCAAGATTGTCGGGCTTTTCGCCAATACCGCGCATATCATTGACATCGGCGGCCTTGGCATGGGCCCGGAAGGGCGGAGCGTTTTCGAAGAAGGGCTCTATATCCCTATCGTGAAATGCTTCGATGCCGGCGCGCCGAATGAGACGTTTTTCGATTTCATCCGCGCGGGATCGCGCACGCCGGTGGAATTGGAAGGCGATATCTATTCCCTTTGCGCCTGCAATGATGCGGGGTCCAAGCGACTTGTCGAAATGATGGATGAGTTCGCGATGGATAGCCTGGATGATCTGGCGGAATACATCTTTGAAGCCAGCCGCCGCGCGACATTGCTGGAAATTGCCAAGCTGCCGCGTGGTACCTTCCGTTCCGATATCAAATCGGATGGCTATGAGGCGCCGGTGACGCTGAAGGCGGCCATGACCATCCATGCGGATCGGCTTGTGGTGGATTATGCGGGCACTTCGGGGCTTTCCAGCCGCGGCATCAATGTGCCGCCGGCCTATTGTCGCGCCTATTCCTGCTTCGGCATCAAATGCGTCGTTGCCCCGGAAGTGCCGAATAATTGGGCGAGCCTGGCGCCGTTTGAGATGGAAATCCCCGAAGGTTCCATCCTGAATGCGCCGCGTCCCTATCCGGTCAGTGTACGGCACGTGATCGGGCAATTGATCCCCGATCTGATGATGGGGTGCCTCCATCAGGCGGTGCCGGGCCGCGTGAATGCGGAAGGCTCCTCGGCGCTTTGGAATCCGCCGCTGCGTGGCGGTTCTCAGGTCTCCGGCCAGGAAGCGGAAGTGGATGATTTTGAAATCATCACCTTCAATTCCGGCGGTACCGGCGCGCGGCCAGCCAAGGATGGGCTGGATGGCACCGCCTTCCCATCCGGCGTGCGCACCATGCCGGTGGAAGCGACTGAAAATGTCGCACCCGTGATTTTCTGGAAGAAGGAACTCCGCCCGGATTCCGCAGGCGCTGGGAAGACACGGGGCGGCTTTGGCCAGATCATGGAAATCGGCGCCAAGGGCGATGCGGAATTCGCCGTGAATGCGATTTTCGATCGCGTCGCCAATCCACCCAAGGGGCGTGATGGCGGCGGGACGGGGGC
>JADCFR010000085.1 GCA_020249415.1 Roseomonas sp.
CCGACCGTGCAATTGGATGAGAACTTCCCCGTCATCCCCGTGCGCGCTTTGCAGAATGAGGGCACCAAGCGCTTTCTGGAACATCAGGCCGAGACGATCCGCCGCTTCCAATCCGGTGAACTGACGAAGGAAGCCGCGCAACTGGATATCGAACATTTCTGGGCCGGGGCGCTGCGCCGTGCCGTGATTGATGGCGATGTCGAAAATGGCTCGCTCATGGCCGGGCAATCGGTCGGCATGGTGACAGGTGAACAAACCGCCGCTGAGATCATCGCCGAATTGCGCGATCAGGCGGCGCAGGCAATCCTGGCGCGTTCTGCCGCCGCTGCCGCCTGATTGCCGAAGCCTCAGGCCTCAGGCTAGAAGCGGTTCAATCCGCTGGAACCCCCATGAAGCGCTCTGCCCGCACCGAACACTCGCCCCAGGAAGCCGCCCGCGTTGGTGAAGAATTGCGCGAGGCGCGGATTGCGCTTGGCGTGAGCGTGGAGGATGCGGCGACACAGCTCCGCATCAATAAGCGCTATCTGATGGCGCTGGAGGAAGGGCGGGTGAAGGACCTGCCCGGCGCGGCCTATGCCCTTGGTTTCGTGCGATCTTATGCGACCGCGCTTGGGCTTGATGCGGATGATGCCGTGCGGCGCTTTCGCGACATGTCCGGCACATCGGCTACGAAATCCGGCGACCTCGTTTTCCCGGAACCCGTGCCCCGGCGCGGCATCCCGACCGGTGTGCTGGCCGCGCTTGGCCTGGCTTTGGCCATGGGTGGCTACGTCGCTTGGTATCAATGGAGCGGGCGGGGGGAGCGCGTGGTGGATACCGTGCCCCCCTTGCCGCCTCGGCTGGAACGCGCCGCCGAAGCCACTGTGGCGCGTGAAGCGCCCCCGCCAGTGGCGGAACCGCCAGCGCCTCCGCCGGTGCCGGTGGCCGCGCCGCCGCCGCCCCCGCGCATTGACCCTGACAGGCCGCGTATTGTGATCCGCGCCAAGGGCGAAAGCTGGGTGCAAATCCGCGACAATCCCGGCAATCGGGTACTGACAGACCGCGTGCTGCGTGCTGGCGACAGTGTCGAAATTCCCAATCGCGCGGGGATCGTGCTGACCACGGGAAAGGCCGAGAACCTCGATATCCTGCTGGATGGGCAGGAGGTTGACCCCTTCGGCGGCCCCGGCGTGCGGCGCAATATCGTGCTGGAGCCTGACCGGCTGCGGACCCCGCCCGCTCCGGCAGCGGCCCCCGCCGCCACCCCTGCGCCACGCCCGGCCCCTGCGACGCCCCCGCCGCCAACCGCGCCGCGACCCTGACGCGTTTCAAGTCTTTCGGCGCGGCGAAAGCCTCGGCATAATCGCGCGGTAATTCAGCCTTTGGGGTCCGCCTGATGTCCTATCGTCCCTATCAGAAGATCGAGCGTCGCAAATCCCGCCTGATCCATGTCGGGCGCGTGCCGGTGGGGGGCGATTCGCCGATCTCCGTCCAGACCATGACCAATACGCCAACCGAAGACGCGGCAGCGACAATTGCGCAAATCCGCCGCTGCGAATTGGCGGGCGTTGATATTGTGCGCGTGTCCTGCCCGACCGAGGAAGCAACGGCTGCCTTGGCCGAGATTGTACGCGAAGTAAATGTGCCGATTGTCGCCGATATCCATTTCCACTACCGCCGCGCCATTGAAGCGGCGGAAGCGGGGGCGGCATGCCTGCGGATCAATCCCGGCAATATCGGGTCCAAGGAACGCGTGAAGGAAGTGATCAAGGCCGCGCGCGATCATGGCTGTTCCATCCGCATCGGCGTGAATGCCGGCAGCCTTGAAAAGCACCTTCTTGAAAAATACGGCGAACCCAATCCGGAAGCTTTGGTGGAAAGCGCGCTCTGGCATGCGGACCATCTGCTGCAAGAAGATTTCCACGAATTCAAGATCAGCGTGAAGGCATCGGATGTTTTCCTCGCCGTTGCTGCCTATCAGCAATTGGCGGAAGCCTGTGATCACCCCTTGCACATCGGCATCACGGAAGCGGGCGGCAAGCGCACTGGTACGGTAAAATCTGCCATCGGCCTTGGGTCTCTGCTTTGGGCCGGCATTGGTGATACCTTGCGCGTTTCCCTCTCCGCCGAGCCGGAGGAAGAGGTTTCGGTCGGTTGGGAATTGCTGAAATCGCTGCATCTCCGCCATCGCGGGGTAAAAGTGATTTCCTGCCCAAGCTGCGCGCGCCAGGGTTTTGATGTGATCCGCACGGTGGAAAAGCTGGAGGAGCGTCTGGCGCATATTGTTGAACCCATCAGCCTTTCGATCATCGGCTGCGTGGTGAATGGCCCGGGTGAGGCGCTGATGACCGATATCGGCCTGACCGGCGGGGGTGCTGGCACGCATATGGTCTATAGCGCCGGCAAGACTGACCACACGATCCGGACCGAGGAAATGGTGGATCACATTGTGCGCCTGGTCGAAGCCAAGGCGGCGGCGTTGCGGACGGCGAAGGCGGCGGAGTAAGGCGCCATGCACGCCGAAATCCTCCGCCATCGGGAAACGCTTGCGGCCTTGTGCCGCCGGCATGGCGTGGCGCGGCTTGATGTTTTCGGCTCGGCGGCGCGCGGCGTGGATTTTGACCCTGCGCGGAGCGATGTGGATTTGCTGGTGGAATTTGCGCCCTCAACCCCGCGCCGCCTGGCTGCCTTGCTCGATTTCGAAGCTGAGGCCGCAAGCGCTTTGGCGCGGCAGGTTGAGGTAGTGGATCGTCGCGCCATTGAGGAAAGCGAGAATTACATCCGGCGCCGGCGCATCCTCGCGGAAGCGGAAGCGCTTTTCGTGGCATGAGCATGACGCCAGCGGAAAGAGACGCGGCGCTGCTTCTCGATATGCTGACCTGGGCGGGCCACGCGACTGATTTTTTGGAAAACATGGATGAGGTCGCCTTCCGCGAGAGCAAGCTGCATCAGGCGGCGGTGACGCGCTGCGTCGCGGTGGTCGGTGAGGCAGCGGGGCGGCTCTCGCGAGCGCTGCGCGATCAGCACCCGGATATCCCCTGAGCACTCATTATCGGCATGCGCAACAAGCTTATTCATGATTATGGAGGCGTCGCGCTGGATATTCTTTGGCAGGTGGCGCATGAGGAATTGCCGCGCCTTGCCGCCCGCATTGCGCCGCTGATCCCACCGGATAGCGGCCACTAGCAACCCCAACTTGCCGTTCAGCTTCAGACAGGATACCGACCCGGCATGTCCAGCCAATTGCAGCCCGCCCGTGGCACCCGTGACCTGATCGGAGAGGAATTTCGCCGCCACCATGCGGTGGCCGAAGCCGCGCGGCGCATCTCCGCCCTTTACGGTTTTGAAGAATGGGCGACGCCCATTTTTGAAGACACGCGCGTCTTTGCCCGTGGCCTTGGCGATACCTCGGACGTTGTCTCCAAGGAAATGTACAGCTTCACCGACCGCGGTGGGGAAAGCCTGACGCTGCGCCCAGAAATGACCGCCGGGGTTTGTCGTGCTCTGGTCTCCAACGGCCTCACGCAATCCAATCTGCCGCGCAAGGTCTTCTATGCCGGGCCGATGTTTCGCTATGAACGCCCGCAAAAGGGCCGCTATCGGCAATTCCACCAGATCGGCATCGAAATCCTGGGCGCCGCTGAACCGCTGGCGGATGCGGAAGTGATCGCTTGCGGCTGGCATATCCAGCAGGAACTCGGCATCGCCGAAGGCACGGTACTGGAAATCAATACGCTCGGCGATGCGCCATCGCGTGATGCCTATCGCGCCGCGCTGATTGCCTATTTCAGCGCCCATCGCGATGCGCTGAGCCATGACAGCCGCGTGCGGCTTGAAAAAAACCCTTTGCGCATCCTCGATTCCAAGGATGAGACGGACCGCGCCATTGTCGCCGGCGCGCCGGTGATTGGCGATCACCTCACCCCCGAAGCGGCGGCCTTCTACGCCACCGTCAAGAAGCATCTGACGCGCTTTGGCGTGCCCTTCCGCGAA
>JADCFR010000086.1 GCA_020249415.1 Roseomonas sp.
AAATAAGTTGCCGATCCACGCAGAAGGTTAGCTGTGAATGCCAGCATGAAAGACAAAGATTGAGCCCTAAGGGAAATCGCGACTCCTGAGCAGGAGGCGAAACCGAATAACTATTGGCAGGCGGCTGCTCCCCAAGATCGATCACCAGACTTAAGTCGGTCGATCCGCAGCATAAACATTTATCGAGAAGTCGGTTACCCATGTCTTTGGCTACCTTTGATGAATTGAATTAATCAGCGACTCACACTCTGATGAGAAACTTCGTGAAGAAAACTCAATACCACAAAATGATTGAATTTTACTAGTATCTAGTTTAAAAGAATAGGTCGGAGAAATTCCTTCGTCTATAAGCCTTGCTCCCCAAACTTGTGCGATTTGGCGTCCCAAATCTCCTATTGTAGCGGTGTAACTTCCTGCATTGTAAAAGCCACTCGGGATGTCAGTTAGAATGAGTTTGCAAATAATGTCCCAGAGATCACCAAGAAAAAGAATAGATCTATACCGATCAGCATTCTTGACGCGTACGACCCCGTCTCGGAAGGCCGATATGTTCATAGCGTTAAAGATTAATTCCGATCTAAGGTTTGGGCTGAACCCGGAAACAGTGCCCATCCGCAGACCAAAAAAACCACACAAAAAATGTTCCGCCAAATAATCAAAAGCAAATTTTGAAATGTCATAGGAGTTATGTGCTGGAATTGAAATTAGACCATTCTCTGCCACAGGGTCCGAGCGGTCGCTGGAAGAATAAAGGCTAGCAGTAGAGGCATAAATTAGCTTGGTGCCAGAGGAGAGTCGCTTCGCAAATGAGAACAAATTTAGGCAATTATTTGCAATCGCGCCCTGGGGATCTTGCAGAGATTGTCCAACACTTGAGTGGCCAGCAAACCACAATACTACGTCAAATCGCTCCAAAAACTCCGAACTCAGCGAGTTGTAATCGATACGTCCAATGGGTAATTGGAGAGGATTCCCCCTAATCATCAGATCACACACCGCCACCGAGAACCCTTCGAATATCAGACGTTCAAAAAGGAAACTACCTACGTAACCATTGCCGCCGATAAGCAAAATTCTATTCGATTTAAGATTTCCTCCATCCTGACACGATTTAGACCAAAATGAGGGGACCCCAAAAGGAGAAGCTTCCATGAGGATATCAGAAATCTGCATATCGCCGCAGCCTTTTCAAAATTTTGCAATTCCAGTCCAGTCAGAGAAAGTTTTGCCAACGCCCTAACGGACTATCACTTAATCGGAGAAAACTCTAGTAGTCAATAGATTTTCCAGAAATTCTCCGCCGCAATCCGCCATTTCTTCTGCGTCTGAAACTGGCGTCAGATCGCACTGAAAGGCGTGATTCTGTCAGCCTTCAACTACGAAATTCCCCTGACAGTGCCCGCCTTTCAGGCATCTCCAGACGACCGTAAAGTTGGTATTTTTTGTGGCAGGTCACACCAGGGCGCCCGTGGCTTGATCATGTTGACGCACGAGCAATACCGGGCTAATGAAACATTGTGTCAATGTTGGCATCTAACCCAACCCCGCCCCACACGCAATCCAGAGCGCAATCCCGCCCGCTCTGTTCGGTTGTAGTCACCAGCTATAAGCGTGCGGACTTGCTCGAACACTGTCTCGGCAAGATCATGTCCCAAACAATCGCGCCGGATCGGTTGGAAATTATCGTTGCTGATGACGACCCCCAAAGTGACTTTGCCGCGCGCGTCTCGGATTGGTCTTCAGGGCGCGCCCTCTATACACGTAATCCTAAAAACCTCGGCCTATTCCCAAGCATCAACGCCACCATCGCCCGCAGCAGGGGCGAATGGATTCACATTATCGCGGATGATGATTGGATTGATCCCGGTTTCTATACCTCCCTGGAAGCTGCCATTGCCGCTTCACCCCAGCCATGTGGCATGGCGGTTGGCAACTACGTCGTTTTCAATGAGGATAAGAAGGCATATTTCCCGTCACAGCCGCTTGCGGAAGCCCCGGGCATTTTGGGTAACGCCTTTCTGGCGCGCCTGGCCGCCACCAATCCTTTGCGCGTGCCCGCCGTGCTGATCAAGCGTGAAACAATTGAAAAAATTGGCCTTTTTAGGGAAGATCTGCCCTATTGCGGGGATTGGGAGTTCTGGTTCAGGGCGGCCACAAAGGTGCCCTGGCTTTATGTGCCGAGCGCGATTGCCTATTTCCGGGTCCATGCCCGCAGCCAGACCCGCGCCTTGATGCGCACCGCTCAATCGGCGGAAGATGAACGGCGCACACTCGACCTGAATGAACAAGCCCTGCCGCCCGAACTGGTACCACACATCATGCCACGGGCGCGCGCCCATCACGCGGGCCAGATGCTCCGCAACGCCAAGGCTGCCCTTGATTTGAAGCTGGTGCCGACCGCTGAACGCTATATTCGTGAAGCCTGCGCCATCTTCCCCGAAGCGGTCAGGACCGCCGAATTTCTGGCATGCCTTGAACACCCATCCATGGCGAAGCTGCGCCAGCAATTCCACCATGAGGCTACACGCCACAGTGCTCAGAACGAACCCCGTTCAGATGGAACCATCTGAACGGGTGAAGCCGCTCAAAAAACAACGAAATAGAGCGGGTTGCGTGAACCCATGCGAAAGCAAAACGCGCTATGGCCGGGCTGCCGGCGTTGTTCGCGGGGCATGTGCAGATCGCTTCGGACTATAGGCGTCTGGTCGGCAAGGGCAGCATGAGCGGGCCTCGCCCTCTTCCCATCCACCTACCCCCGCCAGCGGCGCCACACATCCCAGCCATGGGCGAAAAAGGCCGCGGTCAGCGCAAGGGAGACAAAGCCCCACCAGGCGCCAGTCAAAGCCGCGCGCAAGGCGAGCGCGAAAAACACCCCTGGCAGTACCAGCGCAATCACTGATTGCGGCCGCAGCCCGCGCCCCGTGAGCCACCAAAAACCCAGCAGGGCCAAAGCCTCCACCAGCAGCACGGCCACCATCAGATCAGCAACCTGGCCAGAGGCGAAAAAGGCGGCGAAATCCGGCATGCGGCGCGCCTAATCCTCAACCGGCACGGCAAAGCCTTCGGGGGCCAGGCCGGCGGCGTGGCGCTGCCACATCATGCGATAGGCGCTTTCCAAGTGGCGTGTGAAGCGCGGCGTATTGAACAAGGGCGCGGTTGGAATGGCCGCCGCAAGCTTCGCCTTCAGCGCGCCAGCGCGCGCCGGGTCGCGGCCCAGCGCAATGGCGCGCGCTTCATATGCCGCCGCATCGCGCGTGATCATTTCCGGCAGGCCAACGGCATTCAGCAGGCTTGCCGCCACACGCCCGGCAAAGGCCTGACCCATGTGTGTGAGCACCGGCAGCCCGGCCCAAAGCGCATCACTCGCGGTGGTATGCGCGTTATAGGGCAGCGTATCGAGGAAAAGATCCGCGAGCCGATGCCGCGCCAAGTGCTTTGCCGATGGCAAGTGGGGCGCAAAAACCAAGCGCGCCGGATCAATCCCCTGGCCGGTCGCGACCGCGCGCAGCCGATCCATGGCCTCCGCTTCATTCGCGAGCAGCCACAGCACAGAACCCGGCACGGCATTGAGAATGCGCATCCAGGAAGCAAAAACTTCCGGCGTGATCTTATAGGCATTGTTGAAGCAGCAATAGACAAAGCCGCCCAGCGGCAACCCCGCTTCGGCGCGCGATGGCGCCTCGGGCGCGATCACGCGGCGGTCATCATTGGCCTGATAGCTATCCGGCAGATGGATGATTTTTTCGTCATAGAAGCGCTGCTGATCCATGGGCAGCACGGTCGCATCCGCGACGATGTAATCCAGGAAATCTGCCCCCACCGTACCGGGATAGCCAAGATAGCTGACCTGTAGCGGCGCCAGCCGTGCGGCGAAGGGGGCCAGTCGCGCATCCTGCGTATAGCCCTTCAGATCAATCGCGATATCAATTCCGGTCTTGCGCGCTGCCGCAACAATCCCAGCATCCGACAGCCGCGCGCATTCATGGAAATGATCCAACGTGGCACGGGCGCGGGCGCGAAGCGCATCCTCAATTGTCGGCCCATAGGAAAAGGCAAGGATTTCGAAGGCGTCCCGGTCATGGCATTCCAGCACGCCAGCCAGCAAATGCATGGTCGCATGATTATGGAAATCAGCCGAGAAATACCCTATGCGCAGCCGCTGGCGCTGCTCGGCCGGCGGTGGCTGAACAGCAGGGGGGTTCGGCAGGGTTTCACGCGTATAGGCGCGGGCGGCGATCTGGTGCAGTTCCGGATCATCGCAAATGCCGAGCAGCGCAAAAGGATTGGCCACGTATTGCCTTGCGCGGACACGGTCCAGCAGAAATTGCCGCTGCTCCGGCAGCCCCGCCCAGAGCCAGCGGCGCTGCTTGGTATAGACCAGGGATGAAAGCGCCTCCGTGACACCGGGATCGAGCGCCACCGCCTTTTCAAACCGCGCCACGGCCTCCGATTGCCGGTTCAGCGCATTCAGGGAGTTGCCTTCATAATTCAGCGCTTCCGCCGAATTGGGGTCAAGCGCCAGCACGCGTTCATAACAGGCAAGCGCTTCTTCGTGCCGGTTCAGCAACGCCAAGGCATTACCAAGATTGAGATGCGCATTCGGACTGCGCGGCGCCACGTCAATGGCGCGCCGATAGGCCTCAATCGCTTCTGGCAGGCGGCGTAAAGCCTTCAGCGCAACCCCTTTGCCCACCAGCGCTTCCGCATCACGCGCATCAAGCGCAAGTGCCGCTTCCAGCGCTGCAATCGCTTCCTCATGGCGGTTCTCACCATTCAAGGCGATGCCCTTGCCGATCAGGGCCTTGACGGAGCGCGGGCTGGCCGCAGCCAAACGTTCAAACAGCCCGAGCGCGCGCGGGTAATCCCTAAGGCCAATAAAGCCGGAGCCGAGTGAAATCAGCGTTTCAAGACTGGCGCGCTGCTTGTCCAAAAATCCGGTCAGAAACATCACCGCATCACGATGCTGCCCCAGCCTTTGCAGCGTATCGGAAAGCGTCGCGGCGGCGCGGGAATGGCCGGGTTCCAACGCCAAAGCCGCGCGAAAGGCTTCCATGGCGCCCTCGGCATCGCCCAGACGCAGCCGGCAAAGCCCGCGATTGACATGGAAATCGCCGTCAATCCCGGCAAAGCCGCGCGCGATGATGGCGTCATAGGCCGCGCTGGCGCGCTCAGCCTCGCCCGCTTCCAGCAGCGTATCGGCCAGGTTGAAATGGGCGAAGGCAAAGGCAGGATCGGCCTTGATGGCAGCGCTGAAGGCTTCAATCGCCGCTGCCTTGTCACCGGCAGCGCGGCGCGCATTGCCAAGATCATTCAGCAGCGCGGCATTGGCGGGTGCTCGGCTTGCGGCACGTTCCAAAGCCTCACGTGCCGGCGCCGCTTCACCACAGGCAAAAAGCGCGAGGCCGAGCAGCCGATTGGCCTCGGCATGGTTGGGCTCCTGCTGCAAAAAGGCGCGATACCCCGCAATGGCCGCGTCCAGCTTGCCCGCCTGATGCTGGCGGAGAGAGGCTTGCAAATCGGGCGAGGCCAAGGCGATTCCTTCCAGGCTGAAACGGCGTGCCTTCCTTGCCCGGAAACCCCCCCGCCCGTCCAGCAGGGCAGGGGAGGGCGCCTCACTAAAACAAGGACATCTGCGCCCCCGGCACCGCAAAGCGGGAGCAATCCAGCGCGCCCGTGCCGCCGCCGCGCTTCTCAAGCCCAAGCCGGCGCATCGCTACTGCAAAGCGCCGCGCGAGCAATTCCGCATAAGGCCCGCTGCCGGTCTGACGCTGGCCGAAGCGGCTGTCATATAGCGCACCGCCGCGCGTTTGGCGGATCAGCGACAGCACCCGCGCCGCGCGATCGGGCATGTGCCGCGCCAGCCATTCCTCGAATAGCTGTTTGATCTCCAGTGGCAGGCGGAGCAGCACATAGCCCGCGCTGGTCGCCCCCGCCGCCGCGCCCTGTTCCAGCAGCTTTTCCAATTCCATGTCATTCACCGCCGGGATCATTGGCGCGGCCAGGATGGCGGTGGGCACGCCCGCTGCCGTCAATTCCCGGATCGCCTGCAAGCGCCGCACCGGGGTAGCGGCGCGCGGTTCCATGATCCTTGCCAGGGCGGGATCAAGCGTGGTGATGGAAAGGCAGACCCGCACCAGATTGCGCGCGGCGAGCCGCTGCAGCACATCCAGATCACGCAATACGCCGGCTGATTTCGTGACGATGGTGACCGGGTGGCTGAAACGGTCCAGCACCTCCAAAACCGCCCGCGTCAGCCCCAATTGGCGCTCCACCGGCTGATAGGGGTCCGTATTGGCGCCAAGCGCAATCGGGCGGGGCTGATAGCCAGGCTTGCGGAGCTCCTTCTCAAGCAGCGCGGCGATATCGGGCTTGAACATCAGCCGCGTTTCGAAATCGAGCCCCGGCGAGAA
>JADCFR010000087.1 GCA_020249415.1 Roseomonas sp.
GTTTTCGCCTTGGAAGGCGATGGGTCGCTGCTGATGCAGCTTGGCTGCCTTTCCACCATTGCCGCGCAGGCGCCGAAGAATCTGATTGTCATCATTTGGGACAATGGGATTTATCAGATCACCGGCGGCCAGGGCACACCGGCGGCGAAAGCCGGCACCGATCTGGTGGCGATTGCGCGCGCCTCTGGCATTGCCTCCGCCCATTGGGTGGCGGATGAGGCGGAGTTTGATGCGCTGATTGACCGTGCCCTTGCCACCGATGGCCCGCATGTGATCGGCGCGCGGATTGATAATGAACCCGGCAAGACACAAACGGACCGCGACCCGATCCGCTTCCGCGAGACCTTTATGCGCGGGATGGCGGCGCGCGTCTGATCGGCGGAGGCTGAAGGCCGTAGCCGTGAATCAGCCGCGCAAAACACCACGCGTCTGATCGGCGGAGGCTGAAGGCCGTAGCCGTGAATCAGCCGCGCAAAAAGTGATTCATGATGTGGTCCGTTTGGCGGACCACACCATGAATGATTCAACCCCAAGCGCGGGCGGGGACATAAACCTCGCCCGCCATCAGCCGCCGCGCGGTGCGCAGCGTGCCGCCCGAAATCACCTCGCGTGATCCATCCGCCGCAAGCCGCGTGGTGATCACCGCTTCCATGCTGCCGGTTGGGTGTTCCAGCACAATCGTCTCCCGATCCGCGCCGGTGATTTGCGCCACAGCTTCCGCCACCGTGCCGGGCAGCACGCAAGCACTCGCGATGCAAATCCCGCCCGTCACCGCCATCGCCTCATGGCAGGCGAGTGGCGTGAAATAGCGCGCCGCGACACCGCCTTGGCCGCCAGCCGGTTCCGCGATAATGGCGAATTTCGGAATGACACGGCCTTCAGCATCACCCATGCCCATGGCAAGGCTCGCCTTGCGGCGAATGGCCTCAATCCGCGCCATGAAATACTTATCGGCGTCCAATTCCTTCGCCGTCTCACGCGCGGTTTTGCCGAAATCACGCGCGCGCGCGATCACCACCGGCATGCAGATATCAAGGCAGGTGACTTCCACGCCATCAATCACATCAATGGCGTTCCCGGTCGGCATCAGCTTGCCGGTGGCACCCCCCACCGCATCAGCGAAATTCAGCACAATGGGGGCAGCCGTGCCGGGCACGCCGGCAATCGCGGTATCGCCCTCATAATTCACGCGCTTGCCTGGCGTTTGCACCACGGCTTCGATCATCGCACCCGTATTCACGGCGCGGATCATCACGCGGGTTTCGCCTTCTTGCGCCGGCACCAGCCCGCTTTCAATCGCGAAAGGCCCAACGCCGGCCAGCATATTCCCACACGTCGGCCCCCAATCCACAAAGGCGCGATCCACGGAAACTTGCGCAAACAGATAATCCACCTGCTGCGCCTCACCCGCCGCCGCACGGGAGATTATGCAGACCTTGCTGGTGAGCGTCGTCGCCCCACCCAGCCCATCAATCTGCCTTGCATCCGGTGAGCCCATGGCGGCGAGCAAGACGCGGCCCATGGCTTCCCGATCCTCGGGCAGATCATGGCGCAGGAAATAGGGGCCGCGGCTGGTGCCGCCGCGCATCAGCGTGCAGGGAATGGCTTTCTGCATAGTCTTATCCGTCAGCGTAAGGGCCAGGGGAGGTCGAAGAAATGCTGCAATAGCCCCTGCGGGAAATCCAGCGTCAGTAGTTGCGCCACCACAATCAGGCCAATGGTTGCGATGGACGTTAAAAATAATGTCATCCGCCAGGTGCAACCCGCCGCATAACGCAGGAAGGACAAGAAGAAGATTGTATTGGCCAAAAGGAAGCCGACCAGTGCGGAAAGCCCGACCAGCCCGATCACCCAACCGAGATGCGCCCAGAAGCTGCCATCCTCGGGCTTCGCCTTGGCTTCCGCATCATGGAATAGCGAACCGCCGACGCGCCCGAAATTCAGCCGCAACAAGACGGGCACGCTGATCAGCAGCATGGCGCCGGCAATCATCATCGGGAAGACTGCGCCCAGGAAGCTATGGCGCATGGCATCGATGAAAACCGCGGCGAAAAGCGCCACAGGGATCACGGCGAAAATCGCCTGAGGCTGGCGCCGGCCGCTATCCGTGCTGCCGCCATCTTCTTCCGTATCCGCCAGCCGGCGCTTGCGGATACCAAGCCCGGCAAATACCACGATCAGCGCGGCGATGATCATCACGCCAGGCCGCGTCAGGAAATCCCAGCCATAGAATTGCACTGCCTGGTAAAGATAGGTTTCCATCGGCAGCGCCAGCACAAAGCCTACCACGAAGGGCGGGCGCGGCCAGCCGAAGCGGCGCATCAACAAGCCCAGTAGGCCAATACCCAGCAGCAGCAGCAAATCCGCCAATTCTCGGTTATTATTGAAGGCGCCAAAGCACACCACCATCATCATGAAGGGTGCCAGCAGCCCAAAGCGCACCGTGGTCAGCCGCGCAATCAGGGGCGATGTCGCGAAGCACAGCAGCGTGCCCATGACATTGGCAATCGCCAGCGACCAGATGATCGCATAGGTCAGATCAAGCCGGGAACCGACCAGCGCCGGCCCGGCTTCAATGCCAAGCAGCGTCATGCCGCCCAAAAACACCGCCATGGAACCTGATGAAGGAATGCCGAAAAATAGCGTCGGCACCAAAGCGCCGCCTTCGCGGGCGTTATTCGATGCCTCCACGGCAATTACGCCGCGCACATCACCCTTGCCGAATTGCCCGTTCTTTTCGGTCTGAA
>JADCFR010000088.1 GCA_020249415.1 Roseomonas sp.
ACCGTCAGTTCCTCAGCCGCGGCGGAGACGGATTGGATGCCATGATTGGCTTCCGTGCCTTCATGCGCGGCGGAACGCGCCTGGGCGAGGGTTGCATCCGTGACAGAGGCAACCTTGGTCCCTTCCTGCACCAGCATGGAGGTGCTTTCAGAAAGCGTGCTGACCGATTGGCCAACCGCGCGATCCAGGTCGCCCGCAATGCTTTGGATGGCGGCACGGCGGGCGGCTTCCATCTCCGCCCCACGTGTCGCTTCGGCGGCACGCAGCTTGTCAGCCTCGATCAGGCCTTCGCGGAAGACAGTGGCGGCACGCGCCATTTCCCCAACCTCATCCTGGCGTTCCGTACCCTGGAATTCCTTGGAAAGATCGCCCTTCGACATGTTCTCCATGCCTGCGGCCAGCGTCCCAAGCGGGCGCGTCACGCGGGCCACCACAACCCAGCCGGCAGCGATCAGCGCAGCGAGCGAAAATAGCCCCATCAGCGCGATGATCAGCGTGGCCTGGGTCACGGAAGTCACCTCATTGACGACCTTGTCATTCGTTTCGGCCACGATGGTGTCCATCATGGCGCCGATCGATTCCGTGAAGGGGTCAATCGCCTGATAGAGCCGTTCCTTGATCAGCTGTTCAAGCTGCGCGCTGTTCTTCGCGGCGGCGATGCGCACCAGTTCCTGGGTGACCTGTTCGGCCGGGGCGCGACGCTCACGCGCCTGGGCGAAGGATTCCTGCACGCTCGGCGGCAAATCAGCTTGTGTCAGCGCTGACCAGGCGCGGTTGATGTTCTTCACCGCATCGGCAAGGCTTGCCGCACCTTCTTCCCAGGTGAAATTGCCATTGCGGATCTTGTGGGACGCATCCACCACAAACACCGCATAGGCATCCGATAAGGCCTTCAATTGGATCAGCGGCGCGACCGCATTTGCCTTGATTTCGGTGAAGCTTTGCGCGTTATGGCGCATGGCGACCCAGGCATAGATGGCGGCGCCGGCATTCACCGCCCCAATCATCATGAGAATGGTGAGCAAAAGAGGGGCAATCCTGATACGCATTGTCTGGCGTACTCCTTTCTTGAGACTGCGCCATTATGGAGGCATTGTCCTTGCTGAAAGGTGACCAGGAATATGGCGAGGGAAAAAACTTTTGTCGTTGGGAGTTAACGCTTAGGCCGATGGCGCGGGAGGTTCCCCGTCCGAATTTGCCGGTTTCTACGGCAAGAGGTTTAACAGCACTTAAGGCGCTGATGAAAAATCCTTTCTGTTGAGCTGCCGTCTGCTGCCATTCTGTACGTACTGCGCAAGAGCAGGGCGGATTAGCCAGCGGTAGCGCCAGGATCCCGCGAATGAGTCGGGCGCCCAGGCGCAACCAAAGATTGCTTTTTCATTCGGTAACTTGTGGCGCGATGGATGCTGGCCCTTCCTGATGCCAAGATGCCCCCGCCCACCAGTCGCCACATAATTGGCGGGTCGGTTCAAGCGGTTTTCGGGAAGTTATGGTAACGATCTGACCTCTGGCAGGCTGCTGAGGGGACCCTAAGTAATGATGGTACGAAAGCCTGTGTGCGCAGCACATCCATCATTCAGCCTTCGCCACCACCGTCATCCAGAATGCTGATCTCCTCGCGATAATTCCCGAAGTCCTGCATGATGAAGAAAGCATGCCGGCGGGGCGGCGTTCCGCAGGATCGGCTTGTGACCAGGCGCCAAGGTCACTCGCAACAAGAAAGTCGCAGGAAACGCCGCGCAAACAGGTTACGCGAACGCGAGAAATGAGTGATTTGCCACTCCGACCCTCATGGCGGTGCTTGTTGCCATCCACTCGGCACAAACATTGGCCCTATTGCCGCATATCTTGCACTTATGATCTACTTGGGTCCGTTCATATCGAAGATCACGCAGCTTTCTGTGAGCCTGTTCCCTATGAGGATGCCGATCGGGAGGCAATCCATGCTTCTGTCGCAAGCCTTCAGTCGCACCAGTGACAGACGGTGAAGAGCCACCTGCATCAGAGGCGAGCATGAAGGGCGCCACCCTCACCGCCCTTTCCGGCACGGCGGCAACCTGCACTGGCATTGGTCTCGCGCGCTTCGCCTATGTGCCACTGTTTCCGGCGATGGTGGCGGCCGGTTGGGTGGATGGCGCGGAAGCGGGCTTGCTCGGCGCGCTCAATCTTACCGGCTATCTGATTGGTGTGGGTGGCGTGCGGGCCCTGGCGCGACGGGTTTAAGTGCCGCGTGCCTTGGACATGGGAATGGCGATGGCGGTGCTCGCTTTCGCGGCCTGCGCCTGGCATGGCGGGCTGGCTTGGCTCGGCTTTTGGCGTTGCCTCGCGGGGGTTTCGGGCGGCATGTTGATGGGCCTTGCGGGGCCTTCGGTGCAAGCGGTCACACCCCCGGAACGCCGAAGCCGCGCGGGGGGCTTGGTGCTGTTTGGTGTGGGCGGCGGCATTACGCTTGGCGC
Source organism: Roseomonas sp. (assembly GCA_020249415.1). Classification (GTDB taxonomy): domain Bacteria; phylum Pseudomonadota; class Alphaproteobacteria; order Acetobacterales; family Acetobacteraceae; genus Neoroseomonas. The sequence goes on from JADCFR010000088.1 coordinate 2,457, forward strand.
GCTGATGGTGCCGTTCTTGCTGCATGGCGGCGTGGTGATGGCCTGGCTTGGGCTTGCTGGCGTTGCGCTGGTCTTGTGGCTGGTGATGCGCCCGCATTGGCCGCGCCCGCCAGCGACGGAAACCGCGCCGGAAGGCCGCGCCCCGCCCGCGCTTGGCATCATCATCGCCTATGCGCTTTCAGGCGCGGGGCTGGTCCCGCCGATGCTCTATTTGTCGGATCTTGCTGCGCGCGGGCGCGGGCTTGGTGTCACGCTTGGTGCCGGGATGTGGGTGCTGTTTGGCCTTGGTTGCATCGCCGGCGCTGTGCTGGGTGGGCGTGCGGTGGATCGCTGGGGCGGGCGCCTTGCCATCCTTGTCTGGATGGTGATTCAGAGCATTGCGCTGTCGCTCGCCTTGCCGCAGGCGCTTTGGGTGCTGCTGCCGCTTGGCCTGGTTTCCGGCTTTGCCGCGCTTGGCATTACGACCGTCGCGCTGGCCGCGGCGCGCGAAAGGGCTGGCGCCTTGGCCGGCGTGATCTGGGTGCGCGTGACGGCAGGCTTTGCGGTCGCGCAGGCCATTTCGGGTTTTGCGCTGGCGGCACTGTTTCGCGTGACCGATGAAAGCCACGCCGCAGTGTTTGCGGCGGGGCTTTTGCTCTCACTCGCAGGCTTGGTGGTGGCCTGGGCGGATTGGCGCTGGCGCTGGAAGTAATCAGGCCCTTCCGCGCGTGACCAAGCGGCCCGGCTTTTCGCCCGTGGCACCCTTGCCGGCCACGAAGGTTGAGATGCCATTGGCCCAAACCTCCTCGATCCCGGCGCTTTCCTGCTTTGGGTTTTCGAAGGTGGCGCGGTCAATCACCGTATCCGGATCAAACAGGACCAGATCGGCATAGGCGCCTTCGCGGATCACGCCACGATCCACCATGCCAAAGACCGCAGCAGGACGCCCGGTCATTTTATGCACGGCGGTCTCCAGGCTGAACAGGCGCAATTCGCGCGCATAAAGGCCAAGCACACGCGGGAAAGTGCCCCAAAGCCGCGGATGCGGATGCGCGTCATGCGGAATGCCATCGGAGCCAATCACCGACATGGGATGCGCCATGATGCGGCGCACATCGGCCTCATCCATCTGGAAGGTGATCTGACCTGCCGGCAGCAAACGCTCCGCCGCCATGCGGATATCCGTATTCCAGCCGCGCGCAATGTCGGAGAGGTATTTGCCCGCCATTTCCGGATGCGGGATGGACCAGGTGATCATCACCTTCACATCATCGCGCAGCCGATCCGGCATCAGCACGGTGGACCCCGCCGGATAGGGATAGACATCGAAGCAGACTTCCTGGCTTTGCGCGTAAGCGTCAATCAGCGCGAGTGTCTGATTGGACCGCCCATAATTTTCCGGCATTGAGCATTTATGGTGGCTGATCCAAACCGGGCAGCCGACACGATCACCGATCTTCAATGTTTCTTCGATGGAAGCGCAAACGCGATCCGCCTCATCACGCATATGCGTCACGTAAATCCCGCCATAGGCGCGCAGCGGCTCGGCCACCGCGATCACTTCCTCGGTCGTCGCGTGCATATTCAGCGGATAGTAAAGCCCGGTTGAAAAACCGGAGGCACCTTCAGCGAGGGATTGTTTAACGCGGAGCCGCATGCGTTCAATCTCGGCATCATTGGCAACGCGCATGACATCACCGTTCATCACCTCAACCCGCATGGTCTGATGGCCGACCAGCGCATAGGTATTGACTTCCGAGCCCTGTTTTTTCAGCTCATGCGCATAATCACCAAAACTGTCGAAACGCCACCAGCCGTCTTCGCCGATCAGATCAAGCGGCGGCGGCGGGCGATTGGTGAAACGCGCGGGTGCCAGGCTGACACCGCAATTGCCGACCACAACCGTGGTGACCCCCTGGCTGATCTTGCAGGTCATGCAAGCGGGGCCACACAGCACAGCGCGGTCATCATGGGTGTGGCTGTCGATGAAGCCGGGTGCGACGGCCTTGCCGCCCGCCATCACTTCGCGGTCCGCACTCGCGCCGCCCAAATCACCGACGGCCA
>JADCFR010000089.1 GCA_020249415.1 Roseomonas sp.
GAATAACGCGATTGGCCGGCCTGAGAAGAAAAAGCTTATTGCGCGGCTCAAGGGCTATCACGGCATTACGCTGGCGGCGGCTTCCCTCACGGGGCTTCCCGCCAATCACAAGCTGTTTGATGCGCCGATTGCGGGTGGGCGTTTCCATCATGTCGGCACGCCGCATCACTACCATAATGCGAAGCCGGGTGAGTCGGAGGAGGATTTCGCGACACGCCTCGCTGAAGAACTCGATGCTTATATTATCAATGAAGGGCCGGAGACGGTGGCGGCCTTCTGGGCGGAACCGACCATGGGCGCGGGCGGCGTGATTGTGCCGCCGCGCACCTATTTCGAGAAAATCCAGGCCGTGCTGAAAAAGCATGATGTGCTGTTTGTGGCGGATGAGGTGATTTGCGGTTTTGGGCGCACCGGCAATTACTGGGGCTGCCAGACCTTTGGCATCACGCCGGATATTCTGGTTTGCGCCAAGGCGCTGTCTTCATCCTATCTGCCGATCTCGGCCGTCATGGTGAATGAACGCGTCTTCCAGGGCATTGCGGAAGGGTCTTCCGCCGTTGGCACTTGGGGCCATGGCTTTACCTATTCCGGGCATCCGGTGGCGGCAGCGGTCGCGATTGAAACGCTCAAGATCTATGATGAGATTGACCTGATCGGCCATGTGAAATCCGTGGGCCCGCATCTGCAATCCGAATTGCAGCGGCGCTTTGCCAATCACCCGATGGTGGGTGAGGTGCGCGGCGTTGGCATGGTGGGCGCGATTGAATTGGTGGAAGACAAGGGAGCGAAGAAGAACTTTGACCCTGCGCGCAAGATCGGCCCGCGCCTGGTGAAGCATGGCGAAGAACAGGGCGTGATCCTGCGCGCCATGATGAATGACAGCATCGGCTTTTCCCCGCCGCTGGTCATCACCAAGGATGAGGTGACGGAAATGCTGGATCGTGTTGAGCGTTCGCTTGATGCGCTTTCGGTGGAGCTGCGGCGGGAGAGTATTGCGGCGGTGTGATATCGCGCTGCGGGTGGCTGGAAAGCCCTGGTGCAAGGGCTTTTGCAAGCCAAGCGGAAGCACTTCGCGGCCCAGAAAACGCGACCAGACAAGGGTTCAGGGCCATTTCGGTGAGCGCCTGTGAACGCCAACGGCGTAAGAACCACGAAATGCGACCTGATGATCCCATCGGATCGCGTGTCTCCCAAGAGCCGATCCCGTTCAGATGGAATCATCTGAAGAGGTGAAGATGCTCAAAAAACGAGGTAGAGCGGGTTGCGTGAGCCCATGTGAACGCAACACATTTGTGTGGTGCGGTTCATGCTGACCTATCCCCTGCCCAAAAAGCCACCGCGCACCACTAGCCGTATATGTGGTGGGCCGATGCACGCCGCTGTCGGGAACCGACAGCGGCGATCGGACGACTAGCCCGGTGTCGCGCCACTCGCGCGCACCACCGGCGCCCAACGCTCTGCCTCACGCGAAACAAAGGCCTGCACATCCGCCGGGCCATTGTCAGTCATGGTCAGTACACCAAGCCCCGCAATGCGATCCTTCATGCCGGGTTCATTGATGGCGGTGGTGAAGGCTTCGCGAATGCGCGTCACCACAGCTTCAGGCATACCGGCGGGGCCGGCCAGCACAAACCAATTGATGGCAGTCGCGCCCGGAAAGCCCGCCTCCACAATCGTCGGTACATCGGGGAAGGTTGACATGCGCTCCCCGCTCGTGACCGCGATTGCCTTCAGCGAACCGCCCCGCACACTACCGGCATGCGCGCCAAGCGTATTCCAAAGCGATCCCAGGCTGCCGCCCAATACCTGCTGTTCGGCTTCCCCACCGCCGCGGAAGGGCACATGCATCAACTGCACACCGGCCTCGCGCGCCCAGAGCATGCCGGAAAGATGCCCGACGGAGCCAATGCCGGCGCTGCCATAGCTCATGGCCTCGGGCCGGACGCGCGCGGCGGCCAGGTAATCCGCCATATTTTGAATCGGGCCATTGGGCCGCACGCCAACCACCATGGGCGCGCCGCCGACCAGCATCACATAGGAAAAGCTGCGCCGCACATCATAAGCCAGATTGGGGAACAGCGTTTGCGCAATCGCCATGGGTCCGGCATTGGCGAGCACGAGCGAATAACCATCCGGGCGCTCACCCGCGATATGCGCCGTGCCCACTGTGCCGCCCGCGCCGGGGCGATTATCCAAGACCACCGGCTGGCCCAAAACGCGCTCCAGCGTGGGCGATAGCAAGCGAACCACGCCATCCGAGGTGCCGCCCGCCGAAAAAGGGCTGACCACGCGAATGGGACGGTTGGGGAAGGCCGCTTGGGCAAAGCTGCCCGAAGGCAGCAGCATTGGCAGCGCAAGCGTAGAAGCAGCGGTCAAAAGGCTACGACGGTTCATTTCATGCATCCCGGGCTTGATTGATTATGCGAAGCGGCGATTTCCGCCTTGGCGCCGACCATAGCGTCGAGACGAAACAGCGCAAAGCCAGCAACGCTTTGGGGCGCCAGAAAACCGACCGCAAGCGCGGCATTTGCCCCCGAAAGGTGCAAGGCCGAGCGACCACTGCCTCGTCAGTGGTCATGTCC
>JADCFR010000009.1 GCA_020249415.1 Roseomonas sp.
AACCGGGCCCGCTTCCGTATCCAGCACAAAATGTCCAGCAATGCCGCGCACCGGCGTTGATTCCATCAATGTCACGTCCGCTTCCTGCAAGGCAGCGCGAAAGGCGCGCCCGGTCAGATAGGCCGAGGCAAAGCCATCAATCGGACAATGTCCGGCAAGCTTCACGCCATCCGCAAGGCCAGGTTCAATCGCTTGCGCTGCGCGGCCATCAATCAATTCAATCGGTGCGCCGGCTGCGCGGCGAATGCATGCGCGTTCTTCCAACATGGCCGCTTCCGCATCGGTGAAGGCAACCGAAAGACCAGGGCAGGACGTGGCCAATACATCACCACCGGCGCACCATTCGGGCATGGTCATCCACATCTCATGCGCGCAGAGCGCATAGGGGATCAGCGCCGCGCGCGTCATTTGCATCGTGAGCGTGCCGGCGTTGACGCCCGAAGCTTCGCGACAAATCTCGCCACGATCAAGCAACACAACGCGCATGCCGCCACGCGCGAGGAACAGCGCCGTCGCGCAGCCCATGACCCCCGCGCCAATGACTGCAGCATCAAAGCGCGTATTCATATCGGCGCCGGCGCCGGCACAGGAATATCGGCGTAGTCGAAATCGCCGAGGATGGCTTCCATCGGTACGGGGCGCAGCGGAATGCGGCCGGTGGTGAAGCCAATATCCGCCACGCTGACACCGCGCGCCGAGGCAAGCAGCGCGCCGGCGGCTTCACCGCACATGCGCCCCTGGCAGGGCCCCATGCCGCAGCGGGTAAAGTGCTTGAGCTGATTGATCGTGCCAGCCCCCGCCGACGCGGCGTTTTCAATAGCCGCGCGGGTAACACCTTCGCAGCGGCAGATGATCGTCTCGGCGGGGATCGCTTGGATCATGGCGGGGCGCAGCGCCATCATGCGCGCCATGGCGGCACCGGTGTGGCGTGCGCGTGCCAATGCTGCGTCTTCTTCTGATGCGTTTGGCGTGTTGAAGCCAAGGTCCTGCAAGGCCGTGCGTGCGGCAAGCCGCCCCGCTGCCGGCGCCGCCGCTGCACCGCGCACACCGGCGCCATCTCCGGCAGCATAAAGAAAAGGCACGCTGGTGCGTTGCGTGGCGTCCAAGACCGGCACCCAGCCGCCATCTTCCGGCCGATGCACGTGACGCGCGCGAAAGGTGCGGCTGGCTTCCGTGGCCGGCACCAGGCCATGACCGACGCAGAGCGCATCGGCCGCAAAAACGCGGTCACCCCCGCGCACATGGGTGAGAACCTTGTCGCCCTCGGCCGCTGTCACCTGCGCGCCTGCCAAAACCGGCACGCGCGCTGCGAGAAGTTTGCCGCGCCAGAAGATGCCCTGCGTCAGAAGATCAGGCCGCGCAGCTAGGGCGGGTAGCGCGCGGAGCCATTCGCCTTGCGTCGCCGCATCGATCACCGCCGCAACCGAACCGCCCCCCACCAAAATCTTCGCGGCGACCGCGTAAAGCAGCGGCCCGGCACCCGCGACCACGACTTGCCGCCCCGGCAAGATGCCCTGCGCCTTCAGCAAAATGGTTGCGGCGGCCAGGCCGATCACGCCGGGCAAAGTCCAGCCCGGAAAAGGAATGATCCTTTCATGTGTGCCGCAACATAAAATCAGCGCGCGCGCCTGCAGCGTGAAGGGCACGCCATCTGCGTCGAGGGCGGAAAGGCTGAAGGGCGCTTGCGGTTGCCCTTCCGGCACCAGCGGCCCACCCCCCAAGCCCCAGACACGACAGCCGGTACGAAGCTCGGCACCGCTTGTGGCAAGTGCAGCGCGCAGTGCATCGCCCGCGCGCCGATCAGGATCGGGCTTGGCGTGAAAACCGGGTGGTGCCGCGCGATAGACCTGCCCACCTGGCGCGGGCGATTCTTCCAACAGCATAACGCGCGCTCCGCTGCGCGCGGCTTCGGTTGCGGCCGACATGCCGGCAGGGCCGCCGCCCAAAACGGCAACATCATGGATCATGCGCGGGTCACTTTCTGACCCGCCGCAACAGGCGTGAGGCAGGCCTGCACCAAACGCCCATCCAGGCGCAGCAGGCATTGCTGACACACGCCCATCATGCAAAAGGCGGTGCGCGGGCGGGCGGGGTCCTCGCCTTCGCCAAAACGCCAAAGGCCGGCGGCGATCAGCGCGGCAGCCAGGCTTTCGCCAGGATGCGCGGACACCTGCTGCCCTTCCACCGTGATGGTAACAGGTGCGGGACGCTCGATCTGGGGAATGCGTAGCGACATGTGCCCGATAATAGGTCAGCCTTGGCCGCGCGCAACTGCGATATTGGCTTGACGACATGCGGAGAAAGCTTCGACTATGCGGGTCTGACAAGGCCGGGACGCACAGATTTGGCATTTCTTTCCATCAAAGGGCTGACGGTTTCCTATGGCGGCAAGGCCGATGTGCTGCGCGATGTCTCCCTGGATGTCGAACGCGGCGAAGTCATTGGCCTGATCGGCCCTTCCGGTTCCGGCAAATCCACCATCCTGCGCACGCTGGTCGGGCTGCTAAAGCCGCGCGCCGGGACGGTTACGCTGGATGGCAGCATCGTGGATTATAGCAGTCGTGCCAGCCTGCGCGGAGCACGGGACCGCTTTGCCATCGTCTTTCAGCAATACAACCTCTTCCAGAACATGACGGCGCTACGCAATGTCGCCATCGCACCCGCGCTTGTAAAAAAGCGTGCCAAGAATGAGGTGGAGGAGGAGGCGCGCGCGCTGCTCGCCCGTGTTGGCTTGGCTGAGAAGGTGAATGCCTATCCGGATGAGCTTTCCGGTGGCCAGCAGCAGCGCGTGGCCATTGCGCGTGCTTTGGCGCTGAAGCCCGATATTCTTTTGCTGGATGAAATCACAGCTGCGCTGGACCCTGAACTGGTCGGTGAGGTGCTGGATACCATCCGCGCGCTGCAACGTGATGGCATGACCATGCTGATCGTCAGCCATGAGATGGCTTTCATCCGAGAGGTCGCAAGCCGCGTTGTTTTCCTCGATCAGGGATCAATCATTGAAACCGGACCGCCCGCAGAGATTTTCGA
>JADCFR010000090.1 GCA_020249415.1 Roseomonas sp.
CCACCTTGGCCCAATAGGCATCCAGCACCGAACGCACCACGCGCCCGCGATGATCCACATGGCGGATGGAAAGCCCGGCATCGGTCAGCAGCACCATTTCGCTGATCCGGCGCGAGGCACGAGCATGCCATAGCAACGCCGCCAGCGCCGCGCCGACTTCCAACCCGATAAAGGGCAGCACCGGCCAAGCGCCAAGCGCGAAGAAGATGCCCGCCGGGATCGCCGCTGCCAGAATCAACAGCCCCGCCAGCACGCGAAAGCCCCGCACCGTAAAACTCTGCGGTGGGGTGGAAATCGCTTCGAACAGAATGGTTTCTCTGGGGGGTGTCATCGGCCCTTAACTTAGGTCAAACTGGCGCCGATAACACCATGCCCAAAGCGAAACCCGATCACGGTTCTGCCCGCGCGCCCCGCCGCGCCCGCCTGATGGCGCGCGACCAGGCCGAGGCATTCCTGCGCGCCCTGGCCCAAGGCAATCCCGCGCCGGAGACCGAGCTTTTCTACCAGGATCATTTCTCGCTGCTGGTGGCGGTGGTGCTTTCGGCGCAAACGACCGATGCGGCGGTGAATAAATGCACGCCAGGGCTGTTCAAGGCGGCACCAACGCCCGCCGCCATGGCCGCACTCGGCGCCGAGGGGATCGCGCCCTTCATCCGCCGCATCGGGCTTTGGCAAGCCAAGGCGCGCAATGTGGCGGCGCTTGCGGCGCAGCTGGTGGAACGCCATGGCGGCGAAGTGCCGGCGGATCGCGCGGCCCTGGAAGCCCTACCCGGCGTTGGGCGCAAGACCGCCAATGTCGTGCTCAATGTCGCCTTCGGGCAGGATACCATGGCGGTGGATACCCACATTTTTCGGCTCGGCAATCGTACGGGCCTTGCGCCGGGCAAGACCACGCGGGCGGTAGAAGAAGGCCTGGTCAAGCGCTGCCCGCCCGAATTGCTGCGCGATGCGCATCACTGGCTGATCCTGCATGGCCGCTATATCTGCAAGGCAAGGGCGCCAGAATGCTGGCGCTGCCCGGCGCGGGGGTTTTGCAATTACCGGGACAAAGTGCTCGCCCCGCCCCCCTAAATTCGATAGCGCGCTATCTATTTGCATCCTAGGCATTCCGGGATTAGCCTTTTGCCCATGCTTGACGGGTCAGAGATTTCCCAAGCGCGTTGGCGGCTTGGTGTGGCCATTGCCCAGATCGCCCGGCGCTGGCGCGTGCGGCTGGATCAGCGGATCCTGCCCTTTGGCCTGACGGAATCGCGCTGGCTGGTGCTGCTGAGCCTCGCCCGGCGCGGTGATGGCGTGACGCAAAAGGATTTGGCCAAGCGGCTGGCGGTGGAAGGCCCCACCATGGTGCGCACGCTGGATTGGCTGGAAGCCCAGGGCTTTGTGGAACGCCGCGCCGCCCCGGGGGACCGCCGCGCCAAGACCATTCACTTGACCGAAGCCGCGCGCCCCGTGCTGCAACAGATAGAAGCCGAAGCTGCTGCCGTGCGCGCCGAAATCCTGGAAGGCATCCCAGAGGAAGATTTGGCCATGTGCCTTTCCGTGCTGGATCGCGTGGCGCAGGGCCTGGCGCGCGGCGAAGGGGGTGCGTGATGGATATCGGCCCCGCCAAAACCTCGACGGTTTCTGCCCGCCCCAATTCCGCTCTGAAGCGGCTGCGTTTGGCCGCCGCCCTCACCGCCGGGCTCGCGCTGATCGCGGGCGCCGGGCATTGGATCTATCGGCATTTCACGCATGTGATTGTGGATGATGCGCGCATCGCGGCTGACATGATCGCGCTTGCCAGCCGCGTGCCGGGTTGGGTGATGGAATTGCCGGTGATTGCCGGCGATGAACCGCGCCAGGGCGCGCTTCTGATCCGCATCGATAGCCGCGATTCCGCACTCACGCTGCAGGAATTGGAAGCGCGGCTGGCCAATATCGCCACCCGCCGGGCAGAGCTTGATGCGCGCATTACCATGGTGGATCGCCTGACCAGCAGCCAGGAAGATGCGACGCGCGCCAGGCTGGAAGCCGCCCGCGCCGCACTGCCGGCAGCGGAAGCGGATCGGGTTTTCGCCGCCAGCGAATATGAACGCGCGAATATGCTGATCGGCACGGGCAGCGCCACACGCCAACGCCATGACCAGACCCGCGCCTTGCTGGAATCTGCCACGCAACGCGTATTGGCAGTCGCAGCCGATATCCGCACCGCGGAGGCGCAATTGGCCAATGCCGGTGCGGCGCGGGAGGAAATGGGCGTGCTCCGCCATCAACGCGCTGCGCTGGAACCGCAGGAACGTGAAATCTCCGCCCAGCGCCAACGCATTGCGATTGACATTGAAGACCGCACCATCCGCATGCCCTTTGATGGCGTGGTGGATCGCGTTTTCGTGGACCCCGGCGAATATGTGACACCCGGCCAGCGCGTGATGCTGGTGCATGATCCGCGCCGCGTGCGTGTGGAAGCCAATGTGAAGGAAACCGAGATCCGCTATTTCCGCCCTGGGCGCGAAGTGCGCGTGACGGTGGATGCCTATCCGGGGCGCGTCTTTACCGGGCGGGTAGAGCGTGTGGGTGCGGCCGCCACCAGCGAATTCGCGCTGCTGCCAAGCCCCAATCCTTCCGGTAATTTCACCAAAATCACGCAGCGCCTTCCGGTCCGCATCGCGCTGGAAGATTTGCCACCCAATGGCGCGCTGCGTCCGGGCATGATGGTGGTGGTGGAAACCCCCGCCCGTGAGTGACGCGACCGCCGGCGCGCCCATACCGCCTCGTGCTTCCTGGGCGGGGCCGGAAATGGCAGTGCTGGCGGCGCGATTTGGCGATTCCTATCGCTGGATGGTGACGATCCCGGCAATGATCGGCACGATTGCGACAATCCTTTCCTCCACCATCGCCAATGTCGCCTTGCCCGAAATCATGGGCGCCTATGGCATGGGGCAGGATCACGCGCAGTTGGTGGCAACGGCGTTTCTTGCTTCCGTCACCGGCACCATGTTGCTGAATGGTTGGCTGGTGGATCGCTTCGGGTTTCGGCTGACCTATTCGGCGGCGATGCTGATTTTCATTTTCGGGTCGCTGCTATCGGGCTTTGCGCCGGAAGAAGGCACGCTGATTCTGGGCCGCGTGCTGCAAGGGGCAGCGGCGGGCATGGTGCAGCCCTTGGGCATGCAAATCATTTTCATGGTCTATCCGCCGGAAAAACGCGGCTCTGCCATGGGGCTTTACGCGGTGGGCGTGGTGTTGGCGCCGGCACTTGGCCCCGCTTTCGGTGGGCTGATGGTGGATGGCTTTGGCTGGCGGTCAGTGTTTTTCCTGGCCATTCCCTTTGCTGTGATCGGCCTGATCCTGGGCCTGATTGTGATGCCTGGCCCCGCACGGGAAGGCACCAAGCGGCGCTTTGATGCGCCGGGCTTTATCCTGCTGATCATTGCACTTTTCGCCCTGCTGACCGGGCTTTCCAGCGGGCAGCGCGAAGGCTGGCAATCCGATGCGGTGGTGACCGAGCTTTCCATCGCCGCCGCTGCCGCCATTGCTTTCGTTTGGTGGGAGTGGCGCAGCCCCTATGCCATGCTCAATCCGCGGCTTTTCACCGTGCGCGGCTTTGCCTGTTCATCCCTCGTGGCGCTGGTTTATGGCGCAACATTGTTTGGTTCGGTCTATTTGCTGCCGCTTTTTGTGCAGACGGTGCAGGGCTATTCGGCGACACGCGCGGGGCTTGTGTTGATGCCCGCAGGGCTGATGCTGCTGCTTGTGTTCCCAATCGCCGGGCGCATCGCGGACAAGACCGAGCCCTGGTTGCCGATTGGCATTGGGCTGATCCTTTTCGCCTATTCCACTTGGCTGATGGTGGATGTCGGCACGGATACGCCCTTCTGGACCTTGGCGATTTGGATTCTGATTGGGCGCATCGGCTTTGGCATTGCCATGCCCAGCATGAATGCCGGCGCCTTGCGATCCCTGCCGCCGCACTGGGTCGGGCAGGGCTCGGGCGCCATCAATTTCGCGCGGCAATTTGGCGGGGCGATGGGCGTCAATCTACTGTCCATCTATCTGGAACGCCACACGCAGCTTTATGCCCAGGCGCTGACGGCAACCCAGGAAGGGCGCGGCAATACCGCCGATTGGCTGCGCGATGCCGAAAGGCTGCTGGCGCAGGAAGGCTTCGCTGATGGCATTCGTCAGGCCTTGGCGCAGGATTACCTGGGGCGCGTGGTGCTGACACAGGCGTCTATGCTCGCCTTTCGCGATACCTTCACCGTGCTGGTGCTGATTTGCGTGCTGGCGCTGGTTGTGGTCGCGGTAATGCGCGGCGCCAAGCGGCCCGGCTGATCTTGCCGCCTTGGCGCCCCCGTTCCATTCTGCCGACCATCTTGGAAGGAAGGCCCCATGGAAGCGCCCGTACTTGTTGAAATTGTGGATGACATCGCCCTGGTCACGCTGAACCGGCCAGACTCGCGCAATCCGCTCGACCCCGAAACCCAGGATGGGCTGATCGCCACCTTCATGAAGCTGGATGCGGAAGCGAAAGCACGCGTGGCGATTCTGACCGGTGCGGGCAGCGCTTTCTGCGCCGGCGGCAATGTGCGCCGCATGGGTGAAGCCGCGAGTGGCAGCACGGAACGCACACCGGCCCAGGCGCGCGGCTATTATCGCCACGGCATCCAACGCCTGCCGCGCATGTTTGAACAATTGGAAATCCCCGTGATTGCGGCGGTGAATGGCCCCGCCATGGGTGCCGGGTGTGATCTTGCCTGCATGTGCGATTTGCGCATTGCCGGCCAATCCGCGCGCTTTGCGGAAAGTTTTGTGAAGCTCGGCATCATCCCCGGCGATGGCGGCGCCTGGCTGCTGCCGCGTGTGGTGGGCTTCGCCAAGGCGGCCGAGATGTCATTGACCGGCGATGCGCTGTCAGCCGATCAGGCGCTGGCTTATGGGCTGGTGTCTCAGGTCGTGCCGGATGCGGAATTGCTGGACGCGGCACGCGCGCTGGCGCGGCGCATCGCGGCCAATCCGCCGCAGGCCGTGCGCATGGCGCGGCGCCTATTGCGGGAGGCTTGGAATAACCGCCTCGATTCGGTGCTTGAGATGTCTTCTGCGATGCAGGCGGTGGCGCATACCACGGATGACCACAAGGAAGCGCTGGCGGCGATGCGCGAAAAGCGCAAGCCCACCTACAAGGGCGCCTGATCCTTGTTTGCGGCGGGGCTTCTCGCGGGGCGCGTGCCGGCGTGCGGGAGATGCTCGGCTGGGATGATGCCGCCTGGGAAAGACAGCGCGAAAAGACACTGAAGAAATGACCGAAGCCTTCACTGAAATTCTCTATGGCGTGGCGGATCGCGTCGCGACCATCACGCTCAATCGGCCAGAACGCATGAATGCCTGGTCGGGTGTGATGGAAGCGGAAACCCGCGCTGCCTTTACGCTGGCCGTAGCAGATGAAAACGTCCGCGCCATTGTGCTGACCGCGACCGGCAAGGGGTTTTGTGTGGGCGCCGATGTTTCCGCCATCGCCACACGCGGCGCGGAGCGCCCGACCTATGCCGGGGTGACGCCACCGCCTGGCGAGGCGCCACCGACCGAGGATTTCGCGCGGCGCTATTCCTATATGCTCAATATCGGCAAGCCGGTGATCGCGGGCATCAATGGCGCGGTGGCGGGGGTTGGGCTTTGCCTGACGCTGTTTTGCGACATCCGTTTCATGGCGGCGGGGGCAAAGCTTTCAACGGCTTTTGCGCGGCGCGGCTTGGTGGCCGAACATGGCAGCGCCTGGATGCTGCCGCGCCTGATCGGGCCGATGAATGCGGCTGATCTTTTGCTGTCAGGCCGCAGCATCACCGCGGAAGAAGCCGCCGAGATGGGCTTGGTGCATGTGCTGCCGGCGGATGGCTTTGCCGCTGCCGTGCAGGCTTACGCGGCTGATCTCACGAATAACTGCTCGCCACGTTCCATGCGGGTGATCAAGCGGCAAATGACACTCGCGCCCTTTCAAAACCTGTCAGAAGCAGTAGAAATGGCCGAGGTAGAGCAGGACGCCACACGCGGCACGGAAGACCGGCGCGAAGGGGTGGCGGCGTTCCTCGAAAAGCGCAAACCGAATTTCACGGGGCGCTAATCAATAGCCGATTGGTCTTTTCCATCGCCGCGACCAGAGCCTGGAATTCACGCGCGAAAACCTCGCGCGCTGTGCCGTGCTGCGCCAGGTCATCGCCAATCTCGCCAATGCTGCGCTTGCCATCAATGCGCGACAGGATCGCACTCGCCAAACGCGGCAAGGGCACCGGCACGGTCAGGCCATCAAAGCTCACGCGCAGCACGCCATCGCGCGGCAGGCCGGCCGCCAGCTTCGCGCCATCCAATTCCCGCAGGCACGGCACAGCGGCAGGATCATCCCAGGGCGCGCTGATCACCGGCGCATCGGCGCGCACGCAATAGGCGATATGCACGCCCATATTGCCGGTGATGGCCTCCGCCAGGGCGGCGCGCTGCACCACATCCATCGCTTCAATGCGCGGGCGGAGCTTGGGGTCTGACAGATAGGAAAGCGGGTCGTAACGCAGCGGCTCCACCAGGCACAGAATGCGCAAACCGGCTGCCTGGATCAGCGCATTGAAGGCCGGCACGGTGAAGGCGACATCGCGCGGATTGAGCAGCAGATCATAAAGCCCGGCATCGCCGCCCTTCTCATGATCCGTGATCCAGGGATTGCGGCGGAGCCACGCCGTTTCCGGCATTTGCCGCCAGAGCCGCTTGGCGATTTCAACCCGCGCTGCCGGCGCTTCATCGGGCGGGGCCAGCAGGCGCAGCGCATCCTGCGCCATGTAAACGCCGGTGCGCCCATGCGGCGCATAGACCATCAGCCCCAAACCGCCGCCCGGTTCCAATACGGAAACCAGCGCGCGCAATCCTTCCAGCGGATCGGGCAGATGATGCAGCACGCCGCAGCAATCAATGTAATCAAACGGGCCCAGCCCACTGCCCGGCAGATCAAGCAAAGACCCTTCCTGAAACACCACATTGCCAAGCCTGCGCGCCGCCACGCGCGCTTCCGCCACGCGTCGCGCGGCGGCTGAACGATCGAGCCAGGTCACATCCCCCGCGCGCCCGGCCTGCGTCATTTGTTGGGCGAGCATTACCGTCGCGTCCCCGCTGCCGCCCCCGGCAACCAGCGCGCGCAAGGGCTGGCTCGCGGGGCGGCGGGCGCCAAAAATCCAGTGATCAACCTCGCGCAAATGGCTCGGGCTGCCGATGATCAGGCGCTTGGCCTCATCCCGAGGATCCCGCTCCGGATAGGGATAGGCGTCATATTGCGCGGCAAGCGCGGCATCGGCGGCGTCTTTCATGGCCCCCTCTTTACCAAGAGATGGGAAA
>JADCFR010000091.1 GCA_020249415.1 Roseomonas sp.
GTGCCGCTTCGGCGGGCAGGAAAAGCCCGGCCTGCGCCAAAATCACAAACAGCGCGTTTTGCCTGAGGTAAGTGGATTTGCCGGCCATATTCGGCCCAGTCAGCAGGCAAAGCCGCTGCCCTGCCGATAGATCGCAATCATTGGGCACAAAGGCCGGGCCGCGCGCACGGGCGAGCGCCGCTTCCACCACCGGATGCCGGCCGGCCTTGATGGTGAAATCCGGCTTTTCGGTGATTTCCGGCCGGCACCAGCCACCGCCTGCGGCCAATTCGGCGCCCGCCGCATGTACATCCAATTCCGCCATGGCGGCGGCAGCGGCAGCGATGCCCGGCGCGGCATTCAGGCAGAGCTTCCGCAAATGCTGCGCGACCATGCGTTCCCGCCGCGCGGCCTGATCGCCCGCTTCCGCTACCTTGCGGTCAAGCTCAGCCAGGGCCGGGCAGGTAAAGCGCATGGCATTCGACATGGTCTGGCGATGGATGGGGCAATTGGGGCCTTCGGCAATGGCGGCGCGCAGCAATTTCTCGCCGGCAGCCAAGGGCATTTCCGCAAGAAAGCCGAATTGCTGATGATGGCGGATACGGAGCGCCGCGACGCCCCAGGCCTGGGCCAGATCCAATTGCAAAGCGGCAATCTGATCCCGCCCGCCATCGCGCAGCCGCCGCAGCGCATCCAATTCGCCGTCATAGCCAGCCGCAATCAGCCCGCCATCTTCAAGGCGCGCCGGCAGGGTTTCGGCCAAAGCGCGCTGCAATTCCACCTGAGGTGAGGCTTCCGGCACCAGCGCGCCGCGGGCCGTTTCAATCAAGGCGGGTTGCAGGCCACCTGCAGCGTCAAGCGCTGCCGCCATGGCCTCAGCCCGCGCCAGCCCATCGCGGACCGCGGCCAGGTCGCGCGGCGCGAAACGATCAAGCGATAGCCGCGCCAGCGCACGCGCCATATCGGGTGAGCCCTTCAGCGCAGCCCTCAGCACGGCACGTTCGGAAGCTGCGGCGAGCATCCAGCCCACCGCCTCATGCCGCGCCAGAATGGGGGCCGCTTCTGCCAGCGGTGAGGCGAGCCGCGCCGCCAATTCCCGCGCCCCGGCGGCGGTCACGGTGCGATCCACGGCGGCGAGCAGGGAATGGCGCGCCTCCCCTCTTTCGCTTTTGAGGATTTCAAGGCTGCGCCGCGTCGCGGCATCCATCTGCAATAGCCCGCGCCCGCCCATGGGGCTGGGCGGGGCAAGCCGCGGCAAGCCGCCCGCCTGGGTGGCCCGCACATACTCCAAGGCCATGGCCGCGGCGCCGAGTTCCTCGGCACTGAAACTGCCAAACCCATCCAGGGTCGAGACATCAAACGCCTCAGCCAGGCGCCGCGCGGCATCACGGGGCGGGTCAAACGGTGTGACCCGCGCGGCCACCTCGCCTTCAAACACACCTTCCGGGGCCAGGATTTCGGCGGGTTCCAGCCGCGCCAGCAGGGCCTGGATATCCCCGCGCGGCAGGGTTTCCGTGCCAAAGGCGCCGGTCGAGACATCCAGCCAAGCGGCACCGACCCGATCTTCCGAAGGCGCCAAAGCCAAAAGCCAGGCCGGGCGCGCGGCTTCCAGCAGGGTTTCTTCCGTGACGGTGCCAGCGGTGACCAGCCGCGTGATGTCGCGCCGAATGGTCGGCGCCTTGCGCGCCTTGGCCTGTTCCGGCGTTTCCATCTGATCGCAAATGGCAACGCGAAATCCCTGGCGGATCAGCCGCGCCAGATAGCTTTCATGCGCATGGGCCGGCACGCCGCACATGGCGACCTTCTGGCCACGATGCTCCCCCCTGAAAGACAGCGCGATATCAAGCGCGGCGGCGGCGGCCTCCGCATCGGCGAAGAACAGCTCATAGAAATCGCCCATCCGGAAGAACACCAGCGCATCCGGATGCGCGGCCTTGGCGGCGAACCATTGCGCCATGGCGGGCGTTGCACCGCTGGCATCGGGAATCGGGCCTGAGGGGGCTTGGGCGGGGGGCATGCACCATCACGATACAGGCGGGCCGCGCCCAAGCCAAACCCTGGGCTGGCGCATTGGCGCAAGAGGTTCCACACTCAGGCCAAGAAGAACCAACCAGGGAGGAGCTTCCAATGACAGCACCCGGTTTCAGCCGCAGGTCCATGCTCGCGATGGGCGCCGCGGCAGCGCTACCCGCGCCTGTTGTGGCGCAAGATATGCGCGCACAAACGCTGCGCTTTGTCCCGCAAGCCAATCTGAGCGTGCTGGACCCGGTTTTCACCACCGCCACCGTCACCGGCAATCATGGCTGGCATGTGTTCGACACGCTTTATGGCGTGGATGCGGAGCTGAAACCAAAGCCGCAAATGGCCGAAGGGGCGGAAGTATTGGATGACGGCAAGCGCTGGCGCATCACATTGCGTCCCGGCCTGCGCTTCCATGATGGCGAACCGGTCCGCGCGCGCGATTGCATCGCCAGTCTCAAGCGCTGGTGCGCGCGCGAACCTTTTGGCCAATTGCTGATACGCCAGGTGGATGAATGGCGCGCGGTGGATGATCGCACCATCGAAATCCGCCTGAAGCGCGCCTTTCCCTTGTTGCTGGATGCTTTGGCAAAGCCTGATTCATCCGTGCCCTTCATCATGCCCGAACGCCTGGCCGAGACCGATCCCAATCGCGGCGTGACGGAGATGATCGGCTCCGGCCCCTATCGCTTCATTGCCGGCGAATATAATTCCGGCAGCCGCGTGGTTTATGAAAAATTCGATGGCTATCAACCGCGCCAGGAAGCGCCTTCCTGGACATCGGGGGCGAAGATCGCGCATTTCCGGCGCATTGAATGGCATATCCTGCCCGACCCCGCGACCGCTGCCGCCGCCTTGCAGAATGGTGAGGTTGATTGGTGGGAAAGGCCGCATCCGGATTTGCAGCCGCTTTTGGCCCGTGCGCGCGATGTGCGCCGTGAAGTGTCTGACACGGGCGGGCGGCTTGCCGTGCTGCGCATGAATAACCTGCACCCGCCCTTTGACGATGTACGCATCCGCCGCGCCGTCCGGCTTTCGGTTTTGCAGGAAGATTA
>JADCFR010000092.1 GCA_020249415.1 Roseomonas sp.
CAGCCTTGGCATAGTGCAAACCAGGGAAGCGAGCACCCATCTTGATGGCCCCAATGGTCCAGCGCCGCCGGATGGGCTGATCTATTTTCCGGCGCGCGGCAGCCCGGCGGAAACCCGCCCGTTACCGCGCGATGTCTTCAAGCCAGTTGAATTGGCCCGCAATCCGGAGACTGGTGAGGAATGGCCGGAGTTCTTTGACTGCAATGTCAGCCCGCGTTTTGATCAGCAACCAACCGAAGCGCCTTTCCAGCCCATTAGCTGCCAATGGTACCGCGTTTTTCGCGGCCTGGTCGTGCGAACATCGTTGGACCGCCGCCAATTGGCCCAATGGCGCAGGATACGCGTCGGCATTGATCAGCTTTTGACAGCCTTCATTGTGCGCGGCCCGGAAGTGGCTGTGCCGCCCATCCGTGGGGGGCCGCGCCCGTCGCATACCATCAATCCTGTCCTGATTTACGACAACGCCGAATGATCATGAACGCATGTGGCCTTGCGGCGCGCCCTGTCCTCATGGGGCGCGCCATCGCTTTTGTCTCAGCGGATCAGGCTTCAGTCGCGCGCTCAGCTCCGCTGCCGCCGCAGGAATGCCGGAATTTCCAGGCTCATTTCATCCTGCTGCGATGGGCGTGCCGCATCCAGACGCGGTGCGGGTGCTGGCATCGGTTCCATGCGCGGCGCTTGCGGTGCCTCCTGCCGAAAACTTTGCGGTTCAGCTTGCGGCGGCAGGTTGCGCTTCATCATGCCGCCCATGCCGGTGACCTTGCCGAAAAGCCCGCGCAGCCCTGCAGGCCGCGGCGCATCCGGTGCCGCTTGCAGTTCAACCGGTTCGCTGACCGGCACACGAAGCTGTGGCGCTTCTGGCAGAGGGGCCGGTGCAGGCGCCAGCATCACAGGCGGTTCCGCGATTGGCGCTGGTTCCGGCTCAAAGACCGGCGCCGTTTCAACAATGGCCGGGCGCATCGCCGGCGCGGTCTGCGCAGCGCGCCGCATGAAGGGCAAACCAGGCCCCCCGGCTGGCGCTGCGCCAATCGTTTGGTTCGCAACAGCATTGAGCGGTTGCGCCGCACCGCCACCCATCGCCACCAGCTTCGGCTTTTCCGCTTCCCTGAACTGGGCTGCATCAATGCCGGTTGCCACCACGGAAACACGCACCCGCCCATTCATGGATTCGTCAACCGAGGTACCGAAGATGATATTCGCATCCTCATCCACTTCTTCGCGGATGCGATTGGCCGCGCCATCCACTTCGAACAGCGTCATGTCATAGCCGCCGGTAATGTTGATCAGCACGCCCCTGGCACCGCGCATGGAGATATCTTCCAGCAGCGGATTACTGATGGCGGATTCCGCCGCACGGCGAGCGCGGTCTTCGCCTTCCGCCTCACCCGTGCCCATCATGGCCTTGCCCATTTCAGCCATGACAGTGCGGATATCGGCGAAATCCAGATTGACCATGCCGGGATTGACCATCAAATCCGTCACACCGCGCACGCCCATATAAAGCACGTTATCGGCCATCTTGAACGCTTCCTGGAAGGTGGTGCGTTCATTGGCCAGGCGGAAGAGATTCTGGTTCGGGATGATGATCAGCGTATCGACGAATTGCTGCAATTCCTCGATCCCCTGATCGGCGGATTTGCGCCGCTTCGGCCCTTCAAAATCAAAAGGCTTGGTCACCACACCAACCGTCAGGATGCCGCGTTCGCGCGCCATGCGCGCAATCACCGGCGCTGCCCCGGTGCCGGTGCCGCCCCCCATACCGGCGGTGATGAAAATCATGTGCACGCCTTCAATATGGCGGGCCAATTCCTCGGTCGCCTCTTCGGCGGCGGCACGGCCAATCTCAGGCTTCGCGCCGGCGCCAAGGCCTTGCGTAAGGTGCGGGCCAAGCTGCACGCGGCGATCAGCACGCGAATGGATCAGCGACTGTGCATCCGTATTCGCCACCAGGAATTCCACGCCATCAAGGCCCATGGAAATCATGTTGTTGACGGCATTGGTGCCACCGCCACCAACACCCACCACCGTAATCCGCGGCGTGAAATCCGTATGTTGATTCTGCGGAATCGTCAGGTTCAGGGTCATTGAATTTCCTCCTCACGCATTGATGGGCAGCTTGGGTTGGCAGGGGTGGCGAAAGATGCGGGCATTACACGAGATCCTTCAGCCAATGGATCAAACGACGAAACGCGCCACCGGCCTTCACGGGGCCAGGCGCGATATCCAAAACGGGGCGGCCTTCACCGGCGCCCCACATCAAAAGCCCGACGGCGCTGGCAAAGGCGGGGCCAGAGGCGGCTTCGGCAAGGCCACGCAAAGGTTGCGGGCGGCCAAGGCGTACCTGGCGGTCGAGGATGCGCGCGGCCATTTCGCGCACGCCAACAAGCTGCGATGCACCGCCGGTCAGCACCACCCGGGCACCGCCTTCCTTGCCAAGCCCGCTTTGATCCAATTTGTCCTTGATCAGTTCGAAGGTCTCTTCAAGCCGTGGCTTGATGATGCCAACCACCATGGCG
>JADCFR010000093.1 GCA_020249415.1 Roseomonas sp.
CAGCGGCGTGAATCGGCCCACCAAATATACGGCTAGTGGTGCGCGGGGGCTTTTTGGGGCCGGGGATAGGTCAGCATGAATCTGACCATTAGGGTCATGATTGGGTGGCGCAATGGCGCGGCGTGGCATGCGGCAAGGGTGGCTTGACTGTCGGCGTCATGGGGCGTGCCAAGGCGCTGAAGGGGGCGGACGCTCCACTCACCCTGGCTCCCAGAGCAGCTCGCGTTCAGATGGAATCATCCGAACGCGTGAAGATGCTCTAAAAACAGAGATGTAGAGCGGGTTGCGCGACCCCATGTGTCCGCAACACGCTTTCCTAATCGCCCGGCAAGCACTTCCGTGGCTAGGGCGTCCCTGGCGGCATTCGCCTCCGCCGCGCGAGGCGCAGTGCGACCGAGGCCGCCAGGGCCTTGCAGTAACTTCGTGCGTGGAGTCGGTTTTTTCATCAGACCTTGCAGCCATCGCCGAATAGGATGGCGAACTGGGTTTTAGCCTCGCACTTCTCGCGCGGCGGCCAAAACAAGGGAATGGGCCATGCGCTTATCCTTCACTCACGCATTATATATGTATGTGTCATCGTGATTCGCGCGGCGCGCATCACGCCGGCGGCACCGCCCCCACCTGGTCAATCATGGCGCGATACCATTGCGGGCGGCGATGGGCGGCGAAGTTGAACATCTTCTCCTTCCCCTGCTTGCAGGCATCGAAATCCACATCGACGATGATGATCTCATCACCCAGCGTCTTGGCTTCCGCCACCACGCGCCCATTCGGGTCCACAATCACCGAACCACCAATCAGGCCCGAGCCATCCTCGACGCCCGCCTTGGCGACCGAAATCGCCCAGGTTGCATTCATATAGGCATTGCCCTGCACCGCGAGCGTCGAATGGAAGGTGCGCAAGGACTGATCTTCGCTATCGCCGCCCATCGGGTCATAGGCCGCCGAGTTATAGCCAATCAGCATCAGCTCAATCCCCTGCAAGCCATAGCAGCGCCAGGCTTCCGGCCAGCGACGGTCATTGCAGATCAGCATGCCAAGCACGGGCCGGCCCCAGGCTTCCGGGCCGCGAAAGGCGGGGAAGCCCAGATCGCCATATTCGAAATAGCGCTTTTCCAATTGCTGAAAGCGATCCCCCACGCGCGGTTCCACCGTGCCGGGCAGATGGATTTTACGATATTTGCCGAGCAGGCTGCCATCCGGCCCGACCGTGATGGCCGTATTGTAGCGCTTGCCATGCGGCGTCAGCTCCGCATAGCCAAGATAAAAGCCAACGCCCAGCGCGCGGGCGCGATCAAACAAGGGCTGCACGCGCGGATTGGGCATTTCGCGCTCAAAATAGCTATCCAGTTCGGCTTGGTCGGTGAACAGCCAGCGCGGGAAAAAAGTGGTCAGTGGCAATTCCGGAAACACCACCATCTTTGCCCCGGCGGCGGCGGCCTGTTCCAGAAGTGCCACCATGCGCGCCAGGATCGCCTCACGGCTATCGGCTTTCTGGTTCGGTCCCATCTGGGCGCCGGCAAGGCGCAATACACGGCTCATTGTTCAAGCTCCGGACGAATGGCCTCGACCACAGGCGCATAACGCCTGGTCTCGGCGGCGATGAAGGCGGCGGCGCTGGCGGGGGTGCCAGGCGCGGAAGCGGTGATGCCGGATGCGGCAAGGCTGGCGCGGAAGGCAGGATCACTGAGGGCAGCATTGGTCGCCGCCGCAAGCCGTTCCAGGATGGGCGCGGGAAGGGCAGGGGGTGCGAAGACCGCATGCCAGAGCACAGCTTCAAATCCGGTAAACCCAAGAGCCTCATTAACCGTCGGCACATCGGGCGCGGCATCCAAGCGCTGGGCTGTCGCCACCGCCAACATGCGCGCGCGCCCACCCTGATGCAAAGGCAAGCCGCCGCCGAAAGTATTGACCGCAAGCGCCAAGGTGCCGCCCACCAAATCATTCATCGCCGGCGCCGCGCCACGATAGGGGATATGGGTGATGGCAACGCCGCCCGCCTGCTGCTTCAGCAACTCAGTGGCAAGATGCATCATGGTCCCACTCCCCGGTGAGCCATAGGAAAGCGGCGGGTTCGCATTGCGCGCAGCGTCCAGAAATGCACGTAGCGTGGCGGGGCGCGATGGATGCGCCAGCCAACACAGCGGTCCGCCGCCCAATTCAGCAATGGTCGTGAAATCGCGCACCACATCAAATTGCGGCTGGCGTGTCACCAAGGGATAAAGCGCATGGGTTGAAGCCGTGCCGAACAGAATCGTATAACCATCAGCCCGCGCGCGGGAGACTTCGAGCGAGCCGATCGCGCCCCCCGCACCGCCGCGATTTTCTGTCACCACCGGCTGGCCCAATTCGCGCCCCAGGCGCTCAGCATAAAGCCGCGCATAGACATCGGTCGGACCACCGGCGGGAAAAGGGATGATCATGCGGATCGGGCGGGAGGGAAAAACCTCCTGCGCTTGCGCCGTGCCCGTGATCAGCGCCGCGCCAGCGCCAAGCAGCGCGGTGCGGCGCGTAACCCTACAAGGCAGCATCGCGCCAATTCTCAACCGCCGCATCGGGGTGGGAAGCGAGGCCCGCCGCCTTGATGCCCTCACACGCCGCATGTTCATCGCGGTCAGAGGCATCGCCGCTCACACCAACCGCGCCAATCACCGCGCCGGCGGCATTCAGGATCAAGACGCCACCTGGCACGGGAACGAAGCTGCCATCGGAAGCGGCAGCGACAGCCGCCTGAAAGGCAATGCGTTCCTTCAAGCGGTCACGTAGGATACGGCTGCCAACCCCCATACCAAGCGCAGCATAGGCTTTGCCGCGCGCGATCTCGGCCCGCAAAATGCCCGAACCATCTTCGCGCTTTTGCACCACAACATGCCCGCCGGCATCCAGCACCACGACCGTCAGCGGCAGCATGCCCGCCGCGCGGCTGGTTGCCAGCGTGACATCGGCAATCTTGTCAGCGGTCGCGAGCGGCAAGTCCACCGCGAGGTGCTTTACATAATAATCTGCGGAATTCATCGCGCGTCTCCCTGCGAAAAAATTGAAGGGCCTTCCATGGGCCAAGCGCCACGCGGCGGCAAGACAGGGTTCAGTAGAATAGATCCCGGAAATCCTGCCGCGTGCCGCCAAAGAGCCGCCAGGTTGCAATGGCGCCAATGCAAAGCCCGATGCCGGCAGCAATCGCCGGCACCGGATCGGGCATGCCGCCCGCGCCGGTCACGGCGGCATTCAGCATCCCAAGCATGATCCCAACCGAACCCGCGATCATCGCCTGCACCAGCCCGGGCTTGCGCCGCGGCGGTGGTCCCGCGGGTTTGGATGGCCGCGGTGGCCGCTTGATCCAGTGCCCGGCGGGGCGCTGCTTTTCCTTATTCCCCGACATAGGTTTCCCTGTGCTGACGCGGCACGAAGCGCCCGGCACCGGGCTTGGCCAGCACCTGCTTGCCATCCCAAATCTGCTGACCGCGCAGCCAGGTGGCAGCAACGCGCCCCTTCACCTTCATGCCATCATAGGGCGACCATTTGGCATCTTCCTGGTCCTGGATATCGCGCGCATCAAAGGTGAAATCGCCTTCTTCCATCACCAGCAAATCGGCATCAGACCCAACGCGCAAAGCGCCCTTCTTCGGATAAAGGCCGTGGAAGCGCGCCGGGCGTTCGGCACAATAAAGCGCCATCAGGCTGGGCGACAGGCCGCGCTGCTTCAGCAGCGTGAACATCACCGGCGCGAAGCTTTGCATGCCGGTCAGCCCCGCGCCGACCGTGAAGATATCGCCGGTATAGGTCTTGCGATCGCGCGGCCAGGGTGCGTGATCGGTGGAGACATAGGCAACCTGCCCCTTGGCAAAGGCGCCCCACATGCGTTCCACCTCATCCGCCGTGCGGAAGGGCGGGTTGCATTTGCCGAAGCCTTCCAGCCGGATGATGTCTTCTTCCGTCATACAAAGGTATTGCAGGCAGGCCTCGCCCGATGCCTTGCCGCCCATGCGGCGGAATACCTCGGCGATTTCAAAACCGCGCGCGAGCGATGAATGGGCGATATGCACATGCGCCCCCGTCTCCAGCCCGATTTCGAAAATCTCCAGATCCGCCATGGTCTCGCACAGCGGCGGGCGGGTGCGGCAATGCCAGATCGGCGAGGTATTGCCGGCGGCCTTGGCTTCCTCGGTCAGGCGGATGACGATTTCCTGGTCTTCATTATGCACGGCCACCATCAGCCCGGTCTTGGCGATTTCGCGAAAGGCCGCGACCATGGTCGGGTGGTCAATGCGCGGGAAGCGCACCGGGTCATATTCATAAGTGGAAAGCTTGAAGGAACAGGCGCCGGCCTCCGCCAGCCCCGCAATGGCGTCCACGCCGCCCGATTTCAGGATGGTGCCGTAAAGCGCCATATCCACATGGGACAGGCGATTCACATACTCCACCTTTTCCTTAAAAATACCGGCATCCGTCACCGGGCGCGGCACGTCATAGGGCATGTCAACGCAGGTGGTGACGCCACCCGCGGCGGCGGTTTTGGACGCCCCTTCAATCCCCGGCCACCCGCGGGAGGAGGAGGTATGCATATGCCCATCCACCAGCCCCGGCATGATGTAGCGGGCGCCATAATCCTCCACGGAAACCGCAACCGGTGAGGGGCCTTCGCCGATGCCGGCAATCACCTCGCCGCGCGTGGCGACCCAGCCATTGGCCAGGATGCGATCGGGCAGCACCAGCGTGCCACGAATGACGCGATCGAAAGGGGTGGTGGCGGGCATGGGCTACTCCTGCAAGTGTGATCCGAATGGCAGTTCAAGCTAACGCAGGCCGGTGTTGCGGGCCAGGGCTGTTGGCCCGAATTGCGCATCGGCGATCTGAAGCGCGAGGCTTGTCGCCTCATTCTCCCGCTCCGCATTCCAGGCGAGCGCCACGCCCACGCCGCGAATGGGGCCAGCCAGAATCCGAAACGCCACACCCGGCGGGTTGAGCCGCGCCATCCCTTCCGAGACCAAGGCCACACCCAAGCCGGCTGCGACGAAACCAAGCTGCGCCATGGCGGAACCCACTTCGCGCACCACGCGCGGCGTGAAGCCCGCCGCATGGCAGGCGGCCGTCATGGCATCCGAATAGGCCGGGCTGATCGCGCGCGGCAGCATCAGCATGGGCGCTTCCGCGAGTGCCGCCAGCGGCAAGGGATCAGGCCCGCGCAGAATCGGATGGCCTTCCGGCAAGGCGGCGGCGAGCCTGTCTTCGCCCAAAGGCCGTAGCTTGATCGGTGCGCGGTCGCGATCCGAACGCAGCAAGGCCAGATCAACCTCACCCCGGCGGAGCGCTTCCAGGGCCTCGGCGGTATCCATCTCGCGCACGCCAATCGCGGCTTCCGGGCGCGCGGCCTGCATGGCGCGCACGATGGGCGGCAGGTAATCGAATAGCGCCGAGGTGACGCAGGCGATGGCAACCGGCGCGTGATGGCCCATGCGCAATTCGCGTGCGAGGCTTTCCAGATCAGCGGCATTGCCGGCGATGCGGCGCGCGAGTGGCAGCAGCGCTTCCCCTTCGCGGGTTGGGCGCGCGCCCTTGCCGGAGCGTTCCAGGAGCTTCACGCCCAATTCGCGTTCCAGCAATTGGATTTGCGCCGTCAGCGGTGGCTGCGAAATGCCAAGCCGTGCGGCGGCGCGGCCAAAATGACCTTCCTCGGCCACGGCCAGAAAATGCCCCAAGCGGCGGATCAGGCGAAAATCCATGAGCGATCCAATGCGGTTTCAACCATACGGAAAACCTATCAGCGCGCCACGTCAATTGGATTGGACGATGGCGCTGGATGGGCGCACAAGACCAACCATCAGGCAAGTTGCCAGCAACAAAGGGAGAAGCCCCAGATGAAACTGCACCCGGTAAAAGTTCACCCATCAAAGGCGCTGTTGAAGCGCGAAGATCAATTGGCTTGGAAAATGGCCGGAGTCGCCGTGGACAAGGTCGCGGTCGAAAAGCCGGTGCAGGAGATGATCATCAATCGGATCATCGACAACGCCTCGGTCGCCATCGCCGCCATCAACCGCCGCCCGGTCGTCTCGGCGCGCGGCATGGCGCTCGGCCATGCGAAGAAGGCAGGCGGCGCGCAGGTGTTTGGCGTGAAGTCGGCGACCACGGTTTCCCCCGAATGGGCTGCCTGGGCGAATGGCACTGCCGTGCGTGAATTGGATATGCACGACACTTTCCTCGCCGCCGATTACTCCCACCCCGGCGACAATATCCCGCCAATCCTGGCGGTGGCGCAGGCCATGGGCAAATCCGGGCGCGATCTGATCCGTGGCCTTGCCACCGGGTATGAGCTGCATATTGATCTGGTGCGCGCGATTTGCCTGCATGAACATAAGGTGGACCATATCGCCCATCTCTGCCCGGCGGCGGCGGCTGGCATTGGCACGCTGCTCGGGCTCAAGCAGGAAGTGGTCTTCCAATCCATCCAGCAGGCTTTGCATACCTCGATTTCTTTCCGGCAATCCCGCAAGGGCGAGATTTCATCCTGGAAGGCCTATGCCCCCGCCCATGCCGGCAAGCTGGCCGTGGAAGCGGTGGATCGCTGCATGCGTGGTGAGGGCGCGCCTTCGCCGATCTATGAGGGTGAAGACAGCGTCATTGCCTGGGTGCTGTCCGGGCGGTCCAACCGCAAGGATGTCTATGGCCCGGTCTATTATGAAGTGCCGCTGCCGGAAGCGGGTGAGCCCAAGCGTTCCATTCTGGACTCCTATACCAAGGAACACTCGGCCGAATACCAATCCCAGGCGCTGATTGACCTCGCTTTCCGCATGCGTGAGCAGATCGCCGATATGGAAGCGATTGAGAAGATCATCATCCATACCAGCCATCACACCCATTACGTGATCGGCACCGGCGCCAATGACCCGCAAAAGATGGACCCGAAGGCGAGCCGTGAGACGCTGGATCACTCCATCATGTATATCTTCGCGGTCGCGCTTCAGGATGGGCGTTGGCATCATGTGGACAGCTATGCGCCGAAGCGGGCCGGCCGGGCCGATACCGTCAGGCTTTGGCACAAGATCGAAACGCGGGAGGATGCGGAATGGACCCGCAAATACCATTCCCGCGACCCGAATGAGCTTTCCTTCGGCGGGCGTGTCGAAATCCTGTTCAAGGATGGCGCGCGCCTCACGGATGAGCTTGGCGTGGCCAATGCCCATCCGAATGGCGCCAAGCCCTTTGGCCGGGCGGATTACATCCGCAAGTTCCAGACCATCACGGATGGCATCATCTCGGCCCGCGAGTCCAACCGCTTCCTGGAAGCGGTGCAGGATTTGGCGAAGCTGAAGGCGGGTGAGCTCAGCGCGCTGAATGTGGCGCTGCCGGCTGGCGGCCTGCTGGACAGCAAGCCCGGCATCTTCTGAACTGTTGATTGAGGAAGGCAGGGTCGGCGCCGCGTGCGCCGGCCCAAAGCCAGGATAGCAAGGGAAGAAACCCAATGAACGAAACCACGACACCCGAAATCCATAAGGGCCTGGTCGGCGTCTATGCCGATGTCTCTGCCGTCTCCAAGGTAATGCCGGAGACGAATAGCCTGACCTATCGCGGCTATGCGGTGCAGGATTTGGCCGAGAATTGCAGCTTCGAGGAAGTGGCCTATCTGCTGTGGGAAGGCGAATTGCCCAATGCCAAGCAGCTTGCCGCCTTCAAGGCTGAGACCGCCGCCGAGCGTGAGATCAGCCCCGCGCTGCACCGCGTAATCCGCGAATTCCCAAAGGATGCGCACCCGATGGATGCCATCCGTACCGCCGTGTCCTTCATGGGGATGGAAGACCCTGAAGTGGGCGATGTCTCCCTGCCTGCGCAATATCGCAAGGCGAAGCGGCTTTTCGCCAAAATCCCAACGGCGATTGCGGCGGCCTATCGCGCTTCCCGCGGCCTGCCGGTGGTGGCGCCGAACCCCGCGCATAGTTTTGGCGAGAATGTCTTCAACCTGATCCTGGGCAAGGTGCCGCAGCCGGAAGTGCTGAAGGCTTTCGATGTTTCCATGATCCTTTATGCGGAGCATACCTTCAACGCCTCCACCTATACGGCGCGGCTGGTGACCTCCTCAGGCGCCGATATGCATGGTGCGATCACGGCCGGCATTGCCTCACTCAAGGGACCGCTGCATGGCGGCGCCAATGAGGCGGTGATGCATACGCTGAAGGAAATCGGCGACCCGAAGCTGGCGAAGGAATGGATCCAAAGCCGCTTTGACCATAAGGCGCTGGTGATGGGCTTTGGCCATCGCGTCTATAAATCCGGCGATAGCCGCGTGCCCACCATGCGCAAATATGCCGAAAAAATGGCGGAAGTTGTGGGCGACAAGACCTGGATGGAGATCAGCCGCATCCTGGCTGCTGAGATGCTGGAAAAGAAGAACATCCACCCGAATCTCGATTTCCCGGCAGGCCCTGCCTATTACCTGATGGGTTTTGAGATCCCGCTTTTCACGCCGATCTTCGTCGCCTCGCGCATCACGGGCTGGTCGGCGCATGTGATTGAACAGGGCGCGGATAATCGGCTCATTCGCCCGCTTTCCTGGTATACGGGGCCGGAACAGCGCCCGGTGCCGCCGCTGGCAGCGCGATAGTTTGCAGATGTCTTCATCATTTTTTTAGAGATGGTGAAGCCGCGCTGCAAAGCGTGAAACCGCGGCATGCATGTCACACCGCGCGCATCGTGATGCGATGCGCGCATTTTTTTTTGCGAAATGTGACGGATTTTGTTGACACGCCTCATGGTGATGCAGATAGCGTGTCGTTGCGCGCGATTCTTTTGCGCGATTCGCACTGCCTCGACGCTGCGAAAAATCGCTTCTCTCATCGGGTGTATCACCTGAAAGGGGGCGCGGTGAAGCGGATGAGGTGATGCGATCGGCAAGGCAGAATTGCCGCAGCAGGGAAGGACGGTCCATGGACCGCAGACTCAAGGGATCCTTCGCTTCACGCGATCAGGGTTCCACACCACCCCAAGCCGCCGTGATGGCGTGTGCAAGGGGCGGGAGAGAGGCCAGGGGGAACACGCCGCGCTGGAATGCCGCGCGCCGTGATGCCGTTGGCGGCTGCGCTTCGCGGAGACTTTCAGTCCTGTCGGACCGCGCAACGGGATCCGCGCGTCGCCGCCATCATCGACCCCACCTGCTGTACCCCGGGTTGGAATTGGGAATTCGCCGCGCCAAGCGCTGCCTTCCCATGAACGCCTTCAACAGGAACACATGGAGATTCATCCTCTGATGACTGATATCCTCGAGACTACCGAAACCGAAGAAACCCCGCGCGCCCAGGCGATGGCCATGGCTGCGGCGAAGAAGAAGGCGCCGGCCAAGCGCAAGCCTGCTGCGAAGAAGCCGGCTGCGAAAAAGGCCGCTGCGAAGAAGCCGGCGGCGAAGAAGGCCGCTGCCAAGAAGAAGCCGGCTGCGAAGAAGGCTGCTGCGAAGAAGCCTGCTGCGAAGAAGGCCGCCGCCAAGAAGCCCGCCGCGAAGAAGGCTGCTGCGAAGAAGCCGGCTGCGAAGAAGGCCGCTGCGAAGAAGCCCGCCGCGAAGAAGGCTGCTGCGAAGAAGCCGGCTGCGAAGAAGGCCGCTGCGAAGAAGCCGGCTGCGAAGAAGGCCGCTGCGAAGAAGCCCGCCGCGAAGAAGGCCGGCCGTAAGCCCGCCGCGAAGAAGGCCGCTGCGCCGCGTCGCCGCAAGGCCGCTGCCGCTGCCGCTCCCGCTCCGGCGCCATCCGAAACGCCGGCGAGCTGATCAGCTACCGGATCCCGGCACTTGGGCGTCGCATGCCAAGCATGCGGCGCCCTAAGTGTTTTTGGAGGGGGCGAGCTTGATGCCCTTGATGACGCGACTTTTATCACCGCAGGACTATGATGTGCTGCTGGCATTGCTTGCCGCCTATGGCGCGGAGATGGCGCCGCATCTGGCGGGCGCCGCACCGGCTAGGCCGAAAGCCGTACTGGAATTGA
>JADCFR010000094.1 GCA_020249415.1 Roseomonas sp.
GCATACGCTTGAAGAGCATGTGCTGATAGACAGCCTGGTGCCGCGCGCCAAGCTGATGGCGGGGCTGCTGACGACGCTGAACTAGTTCGCCATCAGTTCCAGCAGATTATCATCCGAGGCCGGGCGCGACCCGGCCTCACATTCATGAATCATCTGCACCAGCCGCGTGAGGGTGGGACACGCAACGCCATGGCGCGCGGCTATCCCCAAGACAGGCGCGATTTGCGCATCCACCGGCGTGTGGCGCCGGCGCACCCAAAGGTCGCGCCAGATGCCGGAATGGGTTTTTGCATTGGGGCGATTGAATGCCACCATCGCGGCGATGGAAGCGGCCGCGGATGCTTCGGTTGCGTCAGGCGCAAAAGCCGCCGGGTCAAAGCCGTTGAAGCCGCGCACCGCAACGCCTTCGGCGCGCGCCACCGCCACCGCTTCCTGACCAAGCCGCCGCCAGAGCGGCAGCAATTCCGGCCGCGCCAGCGCATCGGCAATGCCTTTCTCGCCCAGCGCCTGGGTGTAGAGCATCGAACTATACGCGATCTTGCCCCAGAGATAGCCCCAGATATTCTCGGTCATGATTGCATCGGGCTCGAAATGATCGCGTAGCATGCGGTGCAAAGCCGTCAGACGCGACGTGATGACCCCAGTCAATTCGCCCAGCACCAGCGCACCGCGCCCGCCATAGATGATGCGCCCCGGCGCCAGCCAATCGGCGCTGAAATTGACAAAGCAGCCGATGGTGCGCGCCTCACCCAGAATGGATGCTATCAACGCCTCACAAAGCCCGTTCTGCAGCGACACGACATAGCCATCAGGCGCCAGATGCGGCGCGATGGCGTGGCAGGCAGCTTCGGTATCCTGCGCCTTCACACAGAGCAGCACGCGGCGGAACTGGCCCTTCAGTGTCTCTGGCGTATAGGCCGGGGCGGAGATGCGGTGCGCGTCCACCGGGCCTTCGATGGTGAGGCCCACCGTCGGGTCACGAATCGCAGCGACATGCTCAGCCACAATATCCACAAACACCACGGCATGGCGCGCACGCACCAGCGCGGCGCCGATTGTGCCGCCAATGGCGCCTGCGCCCCAGATCAGGATCGGGCCATGATCCACGGCGTCTCGGATGGCGCTTTGTTCGGCGGCACTGGTCATGGCAATCTCCTGGGTTCGGGCAGGCTGCCGCAAAGCGCCATCCCTTGCCAAGGGTAGGGCAAGGTCGCAGGGTGATCGCGCAACCCTTCGCGGAATCACGCGCTTGCCCCTGACCCAATCCTGCCGCCCATGATGCCGCGCTGGAACAGCCTGCCGGGCAATCTGCGTGGCGCGGTGCTGATGAGCCTGGCGGCCATGCTCTTTGCCGGGGAGGCGCTCGCGATCCGCTATATGAATGAACGCGGCATCCCAACGGCGATGCAGCTTTTCGCGCGATCCTTTGGGCAATTGCTCTGGGTCATGCCGCTGCTACTGCAAACCGGGCTTGCGGTTTTCAAAACCAATCGGCGCGGGCTGCATATCATGCGCGGCGCGGCCAGCCTGCTGACCTGGGGGTTCTATTTCCTGTCCTTTGTGTTCCTCGATCTCGCCACCGCCACCGTGCTGTCCTTCACCAATGTCATGTTCACCACGCTACTCGCGGGGCCAGTGCTGAAGGAGCATATCGGCACGGCGCGTTGGATTGGCACCATGGCGGGGTTTCTGGGCGTGGTGCTGATGCTGCGGCCAGGGGCAGAGATTTCCTTCATCGGTGTTGTGCTGGCGCTTGCCTCCGCCGCCAGCTGGTGCGGCATTACGCTCACCAGCCGCATGCTGGCGCAGACCGAGCCGAATGAAACCGTGCTCGCCTGGGTTGGTGTAGTCACCAGCCTTGGCATGCTGCCCTTTGCGATTTCCGCCTTCACGCCGGTCAGCGCCTTTGACCTGCTGTTTCTGCTGGCCTTCGCCATCACCACGCCGGGCATCATCTGGCTGCTGACCTCGGCCTATCGCGCGGGAGAAGCCTCCGCCGTTGCGCCCTTCCAATATCTGCGGCTTTTGCCCGTGGTCGGCTTTGGCTGGATTTTCTTTGGCGAAGTGCCCGATCCCTGGACCTGGCTTGGCGGAGGCATCATCCTGGCCGGCGCGCTGGTCATCACCATTGCCGAGACGCGCCGAAAGACCTGAGCGGAGGAAATCATGGCCGACCCCATCGCGGTGGATCGCATCGAAATCACAGTGCTGGTGGATAATGTCACCGATAGTCTTTCCTCGACACCGAGTTTCGTGACGCGCGAATGGGCGCGCTTGCAACGCCAGGGCATGAAGCGCACCATGGGCGGCGCGCTTTGTTGCGCCAATCACGGCCTCGCCTTGGTGGTGCGCGCGGAGGTTGGCGGCACATCGCGTACCGTGCTGTTTGATGGCGGTCCGGTGGATTACGCCGTGGAACGCAATGGCACGCGGCTTGGCGTGGATTTCGCGGCGATTGAGGCCATGGTGCTGTCACACGGTCATTGGGATCATGCCGGCGGCTTGCCCAAGGCGATTGAAATGACGCGCGCGGCCAATGGCGGGCGCGCCGTGCCGCTATATCTCCACCCCGGCATGTTTCGCGAACGCGGCAGCCGCCAGCCCGATGGCGGGGTTTTCCCGATGGACCCTGTGCCTCCGCCGGATGCTTGGGCAGCGATGGGCTCGACACCCGTTGTGGTGCGCGATGAACACATCATCGCCGATGGCTTCTATGTGAGTGGCGAAATCCCGCGCACCACCGCTTACGAAACCGGCCTGCCCGGCCAGGTGGCGCGCGATGATGAAAACACGCCCTGGCAGGCGGATGAATGGC
>JADCFR010000095.1 GCA_020249415.1 Roseomonas sp.
AGATGCTGGCACGGCTTTCCGCACCGATGATGCCCCATTTGGCCGAAGAAGTGTGGTCCCTGCTGCGGCCCAATGATGCGGCGTTGGTGGCGGAACTCGCCTGGCCGGAAGCGGATGCCGCGCTGCTGGTGGCGGAAAGCATGACGCTTGCCGTACAGGTATTGGGCAAGCTGCGCGCCACCATCGAAGTGCCGGTGGGTGCGAACGAGGCAGCGATTTTCGCGGCCGCCGAGGCTGAAGAAAATGTGCAGCGCGCGCTGGCGGGTAAGCCGATCAAAAAGCGCATTCATGTGCCTGGTCGGGTGGTGAATTTTGTCATCTAGACGCGCCTTCATCGCGCTTGGCGTGCCCTTGCTGGCGGCGGGCTGCGGCTTTCGCCCCATGTATGGCCAGGGCAGCGGGCCGGAGGATGCGAAGGTCGCAGCATCGCTTGCTGCCGTGAAGGTCGGGTTGATCACCGAACGCCAAGGGCAGCTGCTGCGTCGGCGCCTGGAACAGGGCTTGGCGCCGAAAGGTCAGGAAGGCGTGCGCCCGCAATATGATCTGCGCGTCGGGCTTGCCTATGGCTTCGAACTGCAAGGCTTTCGCCGCGATGGCTTTCCAAGCCGCGTGCGTTTCAATGCGACAGCCAATTGGTTTATGTTTGATCTTGGCGCGCCGCCGCAGGAAATCGCGCGTGGCACTGAACGCGCATCTGACGCCTATGACATTCCGGAAAACCAGTTCTTCGCCGCTGATGTGGCGCGCGACACCATGGAACGCCAATTGATCGAACAATTGGCGCAGCAAATCCTGGAACGGCTCGCCCTTCATTTCCGCGCTGCGACTCAAGGCACGGCGCCGGCCTGACCATGGCCAAGCTGGATGCACGGCGCATTGCGGGCTTCCTTGCCGATCCGCCGGCCGCCACGCGCATTGTGCTGATCTATGGCGATGATCTGGGGCTGGTGCGCGAAAGGGCGGACCAACTCACGCGCGCGGTGGTCGGCGATGATCCCTTCGGTTTGGTCGAAGTGCCGCGCGAGGCCGCCAGCCGTGACGCGAGCATCCTGGCCGGTGAGGCCGCGCAACCTGCCCTGACTGGCGGGCGACGCCTGGTGCGGGTGCGTGATGCGACAGATGGCCTCGCCAATGCTGCCAAGGCGGCGCTGGCTGGCCCCGGCCCTGGGATTGTGCTGCTGGAAGCCGGTGCGCTGGCCGGCAATAAGGGCCTTCGCCCTGCTTTGGAACGGGCCAATGACGCGGCGGCGGTGATTGCCTGCTACCCCGAAACAGGGGCGGAACTCGAAGCCAGCATTGGCCGCATGCTGAAGGAACGCGGCGTTGCAGCCGACAGTGGCGCGCTCGCCTTCATGGCTGCGCGGCTTGGCGAAAACCGCCTGCAAATCCGCCAGGAAGTGGAAAAGCTCGCGCTTTATGTCGGCCCCACCAAGCGCGTGACGGAAGAAGACGCCATCGCCTGCATCGCTGAGGGCTCAACGCTTGATCTTGACCAGGCGCTGCTCGCCGCGACGGCAGGCGATGCGGCGCTTGCGGATCGCGCGCTGGATCAGGCCCTTGCCGAGGGCGCGGCCGCGGTGCAGGTGGTCCGCGCGGCTTTGCGGCATGTGCAGCGATTGCACTTGGCCGCACTTGCGGTGACGAAGGGATCAAGCCCTGGAGATGCGCTTTCTGCACTCCGCCCGCCGGTGTTTTTCAAAAGCCGACCGGCTTTCGAAAGGGCGCTGCGTTTGTGGCCCGCGCAGGCCTTGGCCGCGGCTGGTGACGCGCTTTTGGAAGCCGAACGCCAAACCAAAACCACCGGCATGCCGGATCAGGCGATTGCGCGCGCTGCGGTGATGGCGCTGGCGCGCGAAGCGGTGCTGCGTCGGCGGTAGAGTATCCTTGGGATCACCCTTCGGATTGCGGAAATCCACATGGTCCACGCCGAGCAATCGCGCATGATCATGGCCGGATTGGCGAGTATCGCGTGACGAAAAAAGTGACGGAAGCCCCAGGAGGCCTGCCAATAAAAATCAAGAAATTCAGATGGTTAATGAGGTAAATGGCGCGCCCGAAAGGATTCGAACCTCTGACCCCCAGATTCGTAGTCTGGTGCTCTATCCAGCTGAGCTACGGGCGCCCTTGATGCGGGACGGATAGCGGAGCCACGCCAAAGGCGCAACCCCAGCACCGTCACCAATCTGTCATGCCGCGAGTTTATCCAATTCGCGCACCACGGCTTCACCCATCACGCTAGTGCCAACCCGCGCCATGCCGGGCTGCATGATGTCAGCGGTACGCAGCCCGCCCGCCAGCACTTTCTCCACTGAAGCTTCGAGCAGCCGCGCATCCTCTTCCATGCCGAAAGACCAGCGCAGCAGCATGGCAAAGGACAGGATTTGCGCACAAGGATTGGCAATGCCCTTGCCGGCGATATCGGGCGCTGACCCATGCACCGGTTCATAAAGCGCATGCCGCCGGCCAGAGGAATCGACAGCCCCAAGCGTGGCCGATGGCAGCATACCAAGCGATCCGGTCAACGCAGCCGCCAGGTCAGACAGCACATCGCCAAACAGATTGGATCCCAGGATCACATCAAACTGCTTCGGGCGCGAGCAAAGCTGCATGGCGCAATTATCGGCATACATATGTTCAAGCTCGACATCAGGGAATTCAGCCTTGCCGATCTCACCCACCACCGCACGCCACAGGCGCCCGGATTGCATCACATTCGCCTTCTCGACACTGGTGACCTTGTTGCGCCGCTTGCGCGCGAGGTCAAAGGCAATGCGCGCCACGCGGGCAATTTCGTCTTCGGTATAAACCTCCGTATCAATGCCGGTGCGCTTGCCATTGGCATCCGTGTGGATGCCGCGCGGTTCGCCGAAGTAAATGCCGCCGGTGCTTTCACGCACGATCATCACATCAAGCCCGCGCACCAGATCGGCCTTCAGGCTGGAAGCCTCCACCAGGGGATCAAGCACCACGGCAGGGCGCAGATTGGCGAAAAGACCAAGATCCTTGCGGAGCCGCAGCACACCCAATTCCGGGCGCTTGTCGAAGGGCATGGAATCCCATTTCGGCCCACCGACAGACCCGAACAGCACCGCATCCGCGGCCTTGGCACGTTCCACCGTTTCATCCGAACAAGGCGTGCCTTCCGCATCCAGTGCGGCACCACCCACCAGCCCTTCCTCGATGTTGAAGGAAACATGGCGGCGGCGATCCATCCAATCCACCACCCGGCGCACTTCGCGCATCACCTCGGGGCCGATCCCATCACCCGGCAGGATAAGAAGTTTCTTGTTCGATGACATGGTTGTTTCCTTCTCGCCCCGGCATTGCACCAGGGCGTGTATCAATCAGGCATAAAGCCAAGGCTGAGCAGCGCGCTGGCGGGCTTCAAAGCCATCAATCGCCGGCGCGTGCTGCATGGTCTGGCCGATATCATCCAGCCCATTCAGCATCAAATGCCGACGCAGCGGATCAATCTGGAAGGCAATCTCCTCCCCATTTGGGCGCACCACCACCTGGCGTTCCAGATCAACACTGATGCGCGCATTGCCGCCCAGCTTCGCGTCTTCCATCAGCTTTTCGCAAATCTCGCGCGGCAGGCGCACGGGCAGCACGCCATTCTTGAAGCAGTTATTGTGGAAGATATCGGCGAAATCCGGCGCAATCACGCAGCGGATGCCGAAATCAAGCAAGGCCCAGGGCGCGTGTTCGCGCGACGATCCGCAGCCGAAATTCTCAAACGCGATCAGCACTTCGGCTCGGCGATAGGGTTCCTGGTTCAGCACGAAATCCGGGTTTTCCGAACCATCTTCCTTGTAGCGGAAATTGGAGAAAAGATTCTTCCCGAAGCCGAGCCGGCTGATGGATTTCAGGAAGCGTGC
>JADCFR010000096.1 GCA_020249415.1 Roseomonas sp.
ACCGCATGCTCGGCGATTATGATGGCGCGGATGGCATCAAGACCGGCTTCATCAATGCCTCTGGCTTCAATATCGTGACTTCGGCGCAGCGCGATGGCGTGCGGCTGGTGGGCGCCACTTTTGGCGGTTCTTCCTGGGTGGAGAGGGATCGGCATATGGGCGCGCTGCTCGATCAGGGTTTTTCGCGCATGGGCGTGGCGCCGCGCGCACCTTCTTCGGTCATGGCTGCGGCGGCGCCGGCACCTCGGCGCAACGCGCCGGCAGCGCGGCCAGTGGCGCAGGGTAATGCGCGGGCGGCGCAGGTAGCACCGCAACAGCGGCCGCGCCCGCAGCAGCAAGTGGCGGCTACGCCCAATCGCCAAAATGCAGCGCCGGTTACCTATCGGCAAACGCCAACACCGCCGCGCCCCGCCGCGCGGCCGGTGCAGCGTGTGGAACAGGGCAGCGCGGCAAGCTCATCGCAGCGCCAACGCACCACGAATGCGGCGCCGCGTCAGGCGCAGCGATAAGTCATTCGCGCCAGGAAATTCCGGCACGGCGCATCCGCGCGCGTACATAAGCAAGCCAGATCACTTGCAGGCCTAGTGCGGGGACCAGGACCAAGGGCTTGATGGCGGGTGCAAGCCCCATGAATGCCAAGGCAAGCACGCCATGCGCCAGCACAAAACCCCAATGCACGGCAGCAACTTGCCGCACGCCCATCCCGCTTCTTTGTGCCATTTGATACAAATGCGTGCGATGCGCGGCGGTGATATTCAGCCCCATGGCGGCGCGGCGCATGAGCGTAAAGGCCGCGTCGAAAAACAAGCCGAATAACAGCAGCGGCACCAGCATGAAGCTGACCTCGGCCGCATCAAAACGCGCTGCCGCGACCGCCAGGATAGCCATCATGAAGCCCAGGAATTGGCTGCCGACATCGCCCATGAAAATCCGCGCCGGGTGTAAATTGAAGGGCAGAAAGCCGAGCAAGCCCGCAGCCAGCATCAGGGACGCCAGATAGACAAACCACCCCCCCTGGCTTTCGGCAATGGCACAAAGGATCAGCAGTGCCAGGAACACCGTGCCGCCCACCAGCCCATCCAGCCCATCCATGAAATTCACCGCATTGGTGCAGCCCAGAATCCAAAACAGCGTCAGCAGCGGCCCGAGCGCACCAAGCTGCACAATGCCAAAGCCCGGCACTGCAAGCCGCTGCAATTCAAGCCCGCTGCCAATCGCAACCAAAGCCGCCAAAGCCTGCGCCGCCAGCTTCAGCGCAAAGCGCAAATCCCGCGCATCATCCCAAAGCGAAACGGCGGCAATCGCCAGCGCCGCCCCAATCACGCCCAGGAATTGCGGCCCGGGCAGGCGCGCATATTCCGCCTGCCAATACAAAACCCCCATGCCCAGCGTGAAGGCCACCACAATGCCAAGCCCGCCGCCGCGCGGTGTGGGGCGGCTATGGCTGGACCGCGCATTCGGGTGATCCAGGATCGGATAGGCGATCATCAGTCGCACGACCAAAGCCGAGATCAGCGCCAAGCCAAGGGCGACAGCCAAATGGGTCAGGAAGGCGTGCAGGGTCATATCGGCCCCGCTATCGCCCGGCGCAGCGCCGGGCGCAACCTGAAGGCGGCCCTAGCGCCGTTGCAGGATTTCCGGATTGACCATCATGGCCGGGTCGGGCGCGCCATCCAAGGCGGCCAGGATGTTGCGCGCCGCCGCTTCGGCCATGCGCGCCGTGCCTTCCTCGGTGCTTGCCGCCGAATGCGGGCTGATGATGACATTGGGCATGCTGAACAACGGATTGCCCGGCGTGGCGGGCTCCACTTCCAGCACATCAGTGCCAAAGCCCATCAGGCGGCCGGAGTGCAGCGCAGCGACCACCGCTTCCTGCTTCACAATCGGCCCGCGCGCCGTATTCACCAGAATGGCGCCGGGCTTGAGTGCCGCGAAGGCGGCTTCATCCATCAAATGCCGGGTTTCGGGCGTGAGGGGACAATGCAGCGTCACCACATCGGCCTCAGTCAGCGCCTTCCGCAAATCCCGCGCCGGGATATGCCCGTCAGAGGCGATGCGCGCCGGATGATACAGCGGGTCATGCACCATGACCTTCATGTGAAAGGCCCGCGCATAGGCCGCAACGCGTGACCCGATCCGCCCATAACCCACCACCAAAGCAGTCTTGCCGGCCAGATCCACCATGCGCGGCCCATCCTTGGGCCACCAGCCGCCTTGCTTGATATGCGCGTCCGAATCCACGGCGCGCCGCGCCACCCCCAGCATCAGCATCATGGCGTGTTCGGCGACCGAAAGATCATTGGTGCCATTCACCACCATCACCGCAATGCCGCGTTCCGTGCAGGCGGGAATATCCACCGTGTCAAAGCCAACCCCGATGCGGGAGACCGCGCGCAAGCGTGGCGCGGCGGCCAATGCCGCCTTGTCCACCCGTTCCAGCCAGGCGACCAAGCCATCCGCATTGGCCAAGGCCGCGTGCAAAGCAGGCGCCGGCGGGTCGAACATTTCGATGGTTTCAACATCGGCGCGCGCGGCCAGCACCGCTGCACCCGCCGGATGCAAGGGACGGCCAAGGACAATCCGATAGGGCATCAGTTCAGCTTCTCGATCTTGTTGACTTCAACCACTTCGCGCCAGCGGGCGATTTCGCTCCGCACATGGGCGGCGAAACGCTCGGGCGGGCCGCCTTCGGGGCGCACGCCAAGATCGGCGAATTTGCGGCGCACTTCGGGATCGGCCAGCGCCTCATTCAACAGGCGGCTGAGGCCGGCAATCACCGCATCCGGCGTGCCGCGCGGTGCCATGAAACCGAACCAGGGTTCCACCACGATATCGGGAATGCCGGCTTCGGCGAAGGTCGGCACATCCGGCAGGGATGGATCGCGTTCCCGGCCCGTGACCGCGAGGGCGCGGATTTGCCCGGCGCGGATCGCGCCGATCTTGGTTGGAATATTCTCCATCATCACCTGCACCTGTCCGGCCAGTAGCGCCTGCAAGGCCGGCGCGCCACCTCGGAAGGGCACATGCACCAGCGTGAGGCCAAGCCGGCCATTCAGCAATTCGGGCGTCAGGTGATTGGAAGACCCGAAGCCCGAGGAACCGTAATTCACCCGCCCCGGATTGGCCTTCACCCAGGCCAGGAATTCCTGGAGCGTCTGCGCCGGCACGCTATTGTTCACCGCGACCGCATTCATGACACTGCCGGACCAGAAAACTGGAATCAGATCACGTTCAATGTCATAGGGCATGCGGGCATAAATCGCGGGATTGATCGCGCAATTGCCGATGGTGCAGGCGCCAAGCGTATAGCCATCCGGCGCGCTTTTCGCCGCTGCATCCATGCCGATATTGCCATTGGCGCCCGAGCGATTTTCCACCACCCAGGGATGTGGCGCACTGCGGCTCACGCGATCCGCCAGGATGCGCCCGACCAGGTCCGTGGAGCCCCCTGGCGGAAAAGGCAGGATGATCCGCACCGGGCGTTCCGGCACCCAACCCTGCGCGAGCGCGAGGCCGGGCAGGCAAAGGGCGATCAGGGTCAGGGCAAGCCGGCGGAACATGGAACCTCCTTTACGGTGGGTCTTTTCGGACCCTTGCCTTGAGTATCAGGCCTATTGCGCGTGGCTTCAAGCGCGCATCTGTCGCGATACGAAACTTTCCGATATCGCCGCGCCCGCCTTCGAGTTGCTGAGGCGGGCGCCGCCCGATCATCACATCCGCAAGGTGCCGTTGCGCGCCGCATCATAGCGCGCGGCGATCTTTTCCCAATTGAGCACCTTCCACCAATTCGTGAGATATTCCGCCCGGCGATTCTGGTAGCGTAGGTAATAGGCATGTTCCCAGACATCATTGCCCATCAACACGCGCTGGCCATCCATCAGCGGATTATCCTGATTGGGCCTAATGGCGATCGAAAGCCCACCCGCTGGTGTGACCACCACAAAGACCCAGCCTGATCCAAACACACGCATGCCGGCCGCGTTGAAATCCGTTTGCATCTTGGCGAAGCCGCCAAGGTCTCGGTCAATCGCGGCTTTCAGATCGCCGCTGGGCTCACCGCCCTGCCCGCCCATGATTTCCCAGAACATGCTGTGATTGGCATGGCTGCCGGCGTTGTTGCGGAGCGCCGTGCGCACCGCATCAGGCGCCTGAGACAGGCGCATCAGCGCATCATCAATCTGCATGGTGGCGAGCGCCGGATAGTCGCGCGCGATATTGTTCAGCGCGGCGACAGCGGCGGCATGGTGCCGCCCATGGTGCAATTCCATGGTCATGGCATCAATCGCCGCCTCATTGGCATTGGCGGCATAGGGCAAGGGCGGAAGGGTGAAAGGGCCATCCGGCGTTTGCGCAAGAAGGGGGCGCCGGGCTGAGGCAAAAACCGCCGCAGTGGCGAGCCCAGCCGCAAGAAAACCCCGGCGCGCGAGATGAATGGTCATGGCATTTCTCCCCAAGGATGCGCGCTATGTTTGACACGTGGCGCGAGACGCAGGCTTACGCCTGAAAGCGCTGGCTTGTCCAAGAAAATTCCCGCCAATGCCACAGGGCATGACAGAACGGGCGCAGCATCAGGACAAAATCAG
>JADCFR010000097.1 GCA_020249415.1 Roseomonas sp.
CAGACCAGACCATTGATAAGGCCTCGCCTTCGGCGCCCAGCGCTGTGGGCGTTGCCGCGCGCTATGCCAAGGCGCTTCTCGACCTTGCCGATGACAAGCGCGCGGCGGAAGCCGGCGCCGCTGATCGCATCGGGGCGGAGCTTGAAGCGTTGTTCGCGCTCTGCCGCGACAATGCGGTTATGCGCAGTTTCATCGCCGATCCGCGCTTTAACACTGCGCTTCAGAAGGACCGCATGTTCAAGGTTCTGGACAGCGCCGGCATCACCGGTGAGGTGCGGAACCTTGTTGGCGTATTGATTGCCAATCGGCGCCTTTCGGCCCTGCCCGCCGTTGCGCATGCCTTCGGCGCGCTGATCGCGGCGCGCCGCGGCCAGCAGACTGCCGACGTCACCACCGCCCATGCGTTGAGCGACACGCAGCGCGCGCAGATCGTCGCGCGGCTGACGGAAGCGGGCTATTCCAATGTTCGCCTGTCTGAGACAGTGGACAAATCCATCCTGGGTGGGCTGATCGTTCGGATCGGTTCCCGCCTTTACGACAATTCCATCAAATCCAAGTTGCAACGCTTGCAATACGCCATGAAGGGGGCTGCCTGACCATGGAAATCCGTCCGGCTGAAATTTCGGAAATCCTCAAGCAGCAGATCGCTGGCTTCGATGCTGAAGCGAATGTGGCTGAGGTCGGCACTGTGCTGACCGTGGGCGATGGTATCGCCCGCGTCTATGGCCTGCAGAATGTCATGGCTGGTGAGCTGGTGGACTTCCCCGCTTCCGGCGTGAAGGGCATGGCGCTGAACCTTGAAACCGACAATGTCGGCGTCGTGATTTTCGGCTCCGACCTTTCGGTGCGCGAAGGCGATACGGTCAGCCGTACCGGTTCCATCGTGGACGTGCCGGTGGGCAAGGGCCTGCTCGGCCGCGTTGTGGATGGCCTCGGCAATCCGATTGACGGCAAGGGCCCGCTGACCGACGTGGTGCGCATGCGCGCTGAGGTTAAGGCACCTGGCATTATTCCGCGCAAAT
This sequence comes from Roseomonas sp., assembly GCA_020249415.1. GTDB lineage: Bacteria > Pseudomonadota > Alphaproteobacteria > Acetobacterales > Acetobacteraceae > Neoroseomonas. The sequence continues at coordinate 1,023 of JADCFR010000097.1, forward strand.
CGGTGCATGAGCCGATGCAGACCGGCATCAAGGCGATTGACGCGCTGATCCCGATTGGCCGTGGCCAGCGTGAGCTGATCATTGGTGACCGCCAGACCGGCAAGACCGCCGTGATTGTGGACACCATCATCAACCAGAAGACCATCAATGCTGGTGATGATGAATCGAAGAAGCTCTATTGCATTTATGTGGCTATTGGCCAAAAGCGTTCCACTGTCGCCCAGCTCGTGAAGACGCTGGAAGAACAGGGCGCGCTGCAATATTCCATCATCGTCGCCGCGACCGCTTCCGACCCGGCGCCGATGCAGTTCCTGGCCCCCTATACGGGCTGCGCCATGGGTGAGTATTTCCGCGATAATGGCATGCATGCGGTCATTTTCTATGATGATTTGTCGAAGCAGGCGGTTGCCTATCGTCAGATGTCGCTGCTGCTGCGCCGCCCGCCGGGCCGCGAAGCCTATCCGGGTGACGTCTTCTATCTGCATTCGCGCCTGCTGGAGCGTGCGGCGAAGATGGGTGATGAGGCCGGGAATGGTTCTCTGACGGCGCTGCCGGTCATTGAAACCCAGGCGGGTGACGTCTCAGCCTATATTCCGACGAACGTGATTTCGATCACCGATGGTCAGATCTTCCTGGAAACCGAATTGTTCTTCAAGGGCATCCGCCCTGCGGTGAATGTCGGTCTTTCGGTGTCCCGCGTGGGTTCCGCCGCGCAGGTCAAGGCGATGAAGCAGGTGGCCGGCAAGATCAAGCTGGAATTGGCGCAATACCGCGAAATGGCGGCCTTCGCGCAATTCTCCTCGGATTTGGATGCCTCCACCCAGGCGCTGCTGGCGCGCGGTGCGCGTTTGACCGAGCTACTGAAGCAGCCGCAGTTCAAGCCGGTTGCGGTTGAAGATCAGGTGATTGCGATCTTCGCTGGCACGCGCGGTTATCTGGATCGCCTGCCGCTCAATAAGGTTGGTGAATTCGAAAGCCGCCTGCTTGGCGAATTGAAGTCAAGCGCGCCGGATATCGTGGCCGCCATCCGCAATGATCGTGAGATCAAGAAGGATACGGAGGCGAAGCTGGTTGCCTTCCTTGATAGCTTCGCAAAGTCCTTCGCCTAAGGCTGGGCCTGCGGGAGAGTAAGCAATGCCCAGCCTGAAAAGCCTACGTCTGCGGATCAATAGCGTGAAATCCACGCGCAAGATCACGCAGGCCATGAAGATGGTGGCGGCGGCCAAGCTGCGCCGTGCGCAAAGCCAGGCCGAAGCCGCCCGCCCTTACGCCGAGCGTATGGAACGGATGTTGGCTTCCCTTGGTGCATCGGTTGCCGGCACGCCCGATGCGCCGAAGCTGCTGGTCGGTACCGGCGCGGATAGGGTGCATTTGCTGGTGGTGGTAACCGCCGAACGTGGCCTTTGCGGCGGCTTCAACACCAATGTTGGCCGCTTTGCCCGCGCTCAGGTGCGTGCGCTGGAAGCCGAAGGCAAGACGGTGAAAATCGTCACCGTGGGTCGCAAGGGCGCTGTTTATCTGCGGCGCGAATTTGCCAATCGCATCGTTGAGGAAATCAGCTTCGCCAATAAGAAGCGGATTGGCTTCGAAGATGCCGCGGAAGTCAGCGCCAGGATCAGCGAAATGCTGGATGGCGGCCAATTCGATGTCTGCACGCTGATCTATAACCGCTTCCGGAATGTGATCAGCCAGACGCCGGTGGGCCAACAGCTCATTCCCGCGCCGCTGCCCGAAGTGGCCGCCGATAGCGGCGCGCAATATGAGTTTGAGCCGGCCGAGGAAGAAATTCTGGCGCGCCTGCTGCCGCAGAACCTCGCCATTCAGATCTATCGCGCCCTGCTGGACAATGCCGCCGGCTTCTATGGCAGCCAGATGACGGCCATGGACAATGCCACGCGCAATGCGGGCGAGATGATCAACAAGCTTACGCTGAATTACAATCGCACACGTCAAGCGAACATCACCCGCGAGCTGATCGAAATCATCTCCGGCGCTGAAGCGCTTTAAGAAGGGATCACTGCCATGAAGAACAATGTTGGTCAGGTGACGCAGGTGCTTGGTGCCGTGGTGGACGTTCAGTTCCCCGCCGAGCTGCCCGCCATCATGAACGCGCTGACGCTGCAAATCGGCGAGCAGAAGCTGGTGCTTGAAGTGGCGCAGCATTTGGGTGAGCGCACGGTGCGCTGCATCGCCATGGACACCACGGATGGTCTGGTGCGTGGCACTGAAGTGGTTGATACGGGTGCGGGCATTTCCGTGCCGGTTGGCCCCGGCACGCTGGGCCGCATTGTGAACGTGATCGGTGAGCCGATTGACGAACGCGGCCCGGTGCCCGCCACCATGCATTTCCCGATCCACCGCGAAGCGCCGGCCTTTGAAGAACAGGCGACAGCTGCGGAAATTCTGGTCACCGGCATCAAGGTGATCGACCTGCTGGCGCCCTATCTGAAGGGCGGTAAGATTGGCCTTTTCGGCGGCGCCGGCGTGGGCAAGACCGTGACCATTCAGGAATTGATCAACAATATCGCCAAGGGCCATGGCGGCGTTTCGGTCTTTGCCGGCGTGGGTGAGCGTACGCGCGAAGGCAACGACCTCTATCACGAAATGATTGATGCCGGCGTCATCAAGCTTGGTGATGGCAATACTGAAGGCTCCAAGGTGGCGCTGGTTTATGGCCAGATGAATGAACCGCCGGGCGCGCGTGCCCGCGTGGCGCTTTCGGGCCTTTCCATGGCGGAATATTTCCGTGATGAGCAGGGCCAGGATGTTTTGTTCTTCATTGACAACATCTTCCGCTTCACCCAGGCTGGCGCGGAAGTCTCTGCGCTGCTGGGCCGCATTCCCTCTGCGGTGGGTTATCAGCCGACCCTGTCCACCGATATGGGCGCGCTGCAGGAACGCATTACCTCCACCAAGAAGGGTTCGATCACTTCGGTGCAGGCGATTTACGTGCCGGCAGACGATTTGACCGACCCGGCGCCCGCGACATCCTTCGCGCACTTGGACGCGACGACGGTGCTCAACCGTTCCATTGCGGAGCTTGGCATCTTCCCGGCCGTTGACCCGCTCGACTCCACCTCACGCGCCATGGACCCGCGCATTGTCGGCGTGGATCACTACAATACGGCACGCGAAGTGCAGAAGATTCTGCAGACCTACAAGTCGCTGCAGGACATCATCGCGATCCTTGGCATGGATGAGCTTTCTGAAGAAGACAAGCTGATCGTGGCGCGCGCGCGCAAGATCCAGCGCTTCCTGTCCCAGCCCTTCCATGTGGCGGAAGTCTTCACCGGCACGCCGGGCGTCTTCGTGAAGCTGGAAGATACTATCCGGTCCTTCGCGGCGATCTGCCGTGGCGATTACGACCATCTGCCGGAAGCGGCCTTCTACATGGTCGGCACAATTGAAGACGCCGCGAAGAAGGGCGAAGAACTGAAGGCGGCGGCCTGATCACCATGGCGAGTTTCCAACTCGAACTCGTCTCACCGGAAAAGCTGCTGCTCTCCCGCGCGGTGGAGATGGCAGTGATCCCTGCGGCGGAAGGCGAAATGGGCGTGCTGGCTGGCCATGCGCCCATGATCGTGGCCTTGCGCGGCGGGGTGATTTCCGTGCGTGAAGGCGGCCAGGTGACGGAACAGCTCTTCGTCGCCGGCGGCTTTGCCGAAGTGGCGCCGGACCGCGTGACGATCCTGGCTGAGGAAGCCACACCGCTCGCCAATCTTTCGAAGTCTGAAGCGCAGCTGCGCTTGAAGGAAGCCGAAGCGGCGATGGCAGCGGCGGCGAATGAAACGCTCGAAAAGCGTGAAGCCGCCATGGCGCGGATGCTGTCAGCGCGGGCCATGGTGGAAGCGGCGACGGCGCCCTGAAGGCTTATCCAAGCGCAAGTTTCAGCGGGCGGTCCTTGGGCCGCCCGTTTCTTTTTGCGGTGTCGTGCGACGTTTCCAGCGCGCTTGCCTTGAAACTGCCGCATCTTGGCACAAAAACATAAACAGGATGGGTCGTGCGGACCCATCATGGCAAGGCGCTCGGGGCAGGCTCATGAAGCATTGGCATATTGATGAGATTGGTTGGGATCGCTTCGATCCTTCCAAGGTTGATCCCGAGATTGTGCCACTGATCAAGGCCGCCGCCATGGTGGAACGCAATGCGGCGGATTACGTGACTTACCTCACACGCGTTTTCGCCGATGATCCGGATTTCAGCGCGGCAGCTGAGCATTGGGGCGTTGAGGAAACGCAGCATGGTGATGCGCTCGGCCGTTGGGGCATGTTGGCTGATCCGGGCTGGGATTTCGCTGCAGCGTTTCAGCGTTATCGTGCCGGGTATCAGATTCAATTGGATGCTGAAGCTTCCATTCGTGGCAGCCGGACCGGTGAATTGATCGCGCGCTGCATGGTGGAAACCGGCACCAGCAGCTACTACAGCGCACTTGGCGATTCCACGGAAGAACCCGTGCTGAAGCAGGTCTGCCGGCTGATCGCCGCTGATGAATACCGCCACTTCAAGCTGTTTTACGACCATATGAAGCGCTATCTGGCGCGGGAGAATCTCTCCTTCGCCAAGCGCCTGCGCGTGGCGCTGGGCCGCATTGGGGAGACGGAGGATGATGAACTCGCCTTCGCCTTCCATAGCGCCAATGAGCCTGAGGGCACGCCCTATGACCATGAACGCTGCACCACGGCCTATATGGGCCGCGCGATGGGGTTCTATCGCTTCCGGCATATCGAACGCGGCATGGGGATGATCTTCAAGACCATCGGGCTTGAACCGCGCGGGCGGGTTTCTGACCTGGCGGCCAAGGCTTCCTGGCGGCTGCTGCAATGGCGGCGGGACAAGTATCGCACGGCGCTGGCGAAATACGCCAATGAGAATGCCGCGCCCCTGAAGCGGGCAGCCTGACCAGGGCTTCCTCTAAAGCCGATAAAACGCGCGGTTGATGCATTCAGCATCTTGTCGGCTGGCGCAAAATAAAGGATTGAACGGGCCTTGTTCGCCCAAGGGGCTTAGCATGTTCTTCGTGCATGGCTGGCCCCGCGAGGATCAATTCGGGCGAGAGCCTGCGCAGCAAAGGAGAAACGGCAGATGCGCGTTTACTATGACCGCGATGCGGATGTGAATCTGATCAAGGCCCGCAAGGTTGCGGTCATTGGCTTTGGCAGCCAGGGCCATGCCCATGCCATGAATATGCGCGATTCCGGCGTGAAGGATGTCACGATTGGGCTGCGCCCCGGCGGGTCCGCGCAAAAGGCGGAAGCGGCTGGCTTCAAGGTGCTGTCGCCGGCGGATGCGGCGAAATGGGCCGATGTGGTGATGGTGCTGACGCCGGATGAAGGCCAAGGCGATCTTTACCGCGAAAGCCTGCACGCCAATATGAAGCCGGGTGCGGCGCTCGCCTTCGCGCATGGCTTGAATGTGCATTTCAACCTGCTCGACCCCCGCGTGGATATTGATGTGTTCATGATCGCACCGAAGGGCCCCGGGCATACGGTGCGCAGCGAATACCAGAAGGGCGGCGGCGTGCCTTGCCTGGTGGCCGTGCATCAGAACCCCTCGGGCAATGCGCTGGAAATCGCGCTTTCTTATGCTTCCGCCATCGGTGGCGGGCGTTCGGGCGTGATTGAAACCACCTTCAAGGAAGAATGTGAAACCGATCTGTTCGGTGAACAGACCGTGCTCTGCGGCGGCCTGGTGGAATTGATCAAGGCGGGTTTCGAAACGCTGGTCGAAGCCGGCTATGCGCCGGAAATGGCCTATTTCGAATGCCTGCATGAAGTGAAGCTGATTGTGGACCTGATTTATGAAGGCGGCATCGCCAACATGAATTATTCCATCAGCAACACGGCGGAATATGGCGAATACGTCACGGGCCCGCGCATCATCACCAGCGAAACCAAGGCTGAGATGAAGCGCGTGCTGGAAGATATCCAGTCCGGCCGCTTCGCGCGCGATTGGATGCTGGAAAACAAGGTGAACCAGGCAAGCTTCAAGGCGACCCGTCGCCGCCTGGCTGAACACCCGATTGAAGAAGTGGGTGAGAAGCTGCGCGCCATGATGCCCTGGATCAAGAAGGGCGCCCTGGTGGATAAGGCCAGGAACTGACGCAATGGCGGCCTTTCTCGTGAGGGTTGCGAGAGAGTCAGACCATGACGCCCTGCTGGCAACTACCTTTGCGCTGAACCGGTTTGAGCATGAAATCACCGGGGACCGCGCAATTGATGTTGCCAGCGCAGAAGCGGTGCTGGGGCACTTCATTCGCCGCGTCGGCAGCACGGGACTTATGCTGGTCGCCGAGGCAGAGGGGCGCGTCATTGGCCATCTATTCCTCGCATTGGACGAAGCACCGCCTTACCTCGCCCCTGAATACCGTCGTGAAGCCTGGATTTGCGATGCCTTCATCGAAGAGGCTTGGCGTGGCCAAGGCGCCTTCCGCGCCATGCTTGCGCAGGCTGAGGCCCATGCCCGGGCGGCTGGTTGCAGGCGGCTTCACATTGGTGTTCTCGCCGGCAATGATGAGGCTGAACGCATTTATCGCAAGGCCGGCTTCCGGAGCTATGCGATTGAGATGGTGCGGGAACTTGATCTGGCGTGACAATACTGGTCGCACCTGAATGATGTATCTGTTGGTGCGCCCGTTATTGGGAAACGCAACCATGGCGCAAAAGGTCGAAGCTATCTGATCTATTGATCACCGACATTTGTCAGGCTTGGCGCAATGGGTCAGCCAAGTGCTCCGCAGTAGCGTGGTCATCTTGGCAAGCAGCTATCCTATTCTTGAAGTTGAGGATCGGGTTATGGCGTGGGTCTATTTGCTGCTCGCGGGGCTATGTGAAATCGGCTGGCCGATTGGCCTCAAGCTTGGCTGGTCTGCTGGCGGCTTGCGTTACGGCTGGTTGGCCTTCGCGATACTTTGCATCGTCGCGAGTGGCGGCTTGTTGCTGCTGGCATTGCGGGAAATTCCTGTTGGCACCGCCTATGCCGTTTGGACCGGCATTGGTGCGGTGGGCGCCTTTCTGGTGGGCATTACGCTATTCGGCGATGCGAATACTGCGCTACGCTGGGCTTCCGTGGCCTTGATCACCGCGGGCATTATCGGGCTGAAATTGGCGTAAGAGCGAGAGAGGGCGACATGACCGACACTTCCCATATGATGGCGGCGGATACCGATTATCCGCGCGATTTCCTGGGCTATGGCGCCAATCCGCCCGATCCGAAATGGCCGAATGGTGCGAAGCTCGCGCTTTCCTTTGTGCTGAATTACGAGGAAGGTGGTGAGAATACCGTGCTGAATGGCGATGCCGGCAGCGAATTATATTTGCATGAAGTGCCGGGCGGTTCGCCCATACTCGGTGAGCGTAATCGCACCGTAGAAAGCCAATTCGATTACGGCGCGCGGGCTGGCGTATGGCGCATTCTGCGTGCCTTTGCCGCGCGCAAGCTACCATTGACCGTTTATGGTGTGGGCCGTGCGCTGGAATTGAACCCAACCGTCACGCGCGCCTTCGCCGATGCGGGCCATGAGGTCGCTTCGCATGCCTGGCGCTGGATTGATTATCACAGCGTGGATCAGGCGACGGAGCGTGCGGAAATCGCCCGTTGTGTTGAGGTGATTGAACGCCTGACAGGAACGCGCCCGGTTGGTTGGTATACCGGGCGCATCAGCCCTAACACACGCCGCCTGGTCGCGGAACATGGCGGGTTTTTGTATGATTCGGATTCCTATGCGGATGATCTGCCATTTTACGTAACGGCAGCCGGCAAGCCGATGCTGATCATCCCCTATACGCTTGACAATAACGACATGAAATATGCGGTGCCGCCTGGCTTCACCGCGCCGGATGGGTGGGAGCAATATGTCACTGATTCCTTTGAGACCTTGCTCGCGGAAGGCCGTGCCGGCGCGCCAAAAATGATGTCGGTTGGCTTGCATTGCCGCCTGATCGGGCGGCCAGGGCGTGCGGCCGCGCTGGCGCGATTTCTGGATAAGGTGGCGGCAACGCCGGATGTTTGGGTATGTCGCCGCGCCGACATTGCGCGCCATTGGTGGGCGCAGCATCCGCCGAAAGCGTGAAGGAGGAATCCCATGTTGCAACGTCGTGCCCTATTCGCGCTGGCCGGAAGCGCCTTGGCCGCCCCTGCGCTGGCGCAAGGCCGTTATCCCTCGCGACCCATTCGCGTAATTGTGCCCTTCGCCGCCGGCGGCGTGATTGATGTGGTGGCGCGCATCGTGACGGAGCCTCTGCCGCGCACCCTGGGCCAGCCAGTGGTGGTGGAAAATCAACCCGGAGCCGGCAGCACCATTGGTGCGCGGGCTGTGGCGCGCGCCGCGCCGGATGGGCATACGCTTTTGCTGAATGGCGCAGCGCATAGCGTGATCCCTGCGCTTTATCCGGATGCCGGGTTCGATTCGATTGCCGATTTCATCCCGATTTCGACGCTCGGCGATCAGAGCTTCCTGCTGGCGGTGCATCCATCGCTGCCCGTGCGTGATGTGCCGCAATTGCTGGCATGGCTGCGCGAAAGGCGCGGAGAAGCAACCTTCGCCACCACGGGGATTGGTGCAGCATCGCATCTTTCGGGTGAATTGCTGAAGAAGCTCGCAGGTGTGGATTTCACCATTGTGCAATATCGTGGCACGCCGGCCGCGGTGACGGATTTCATGGCGGGCCGCGTGGATTTCGTGATTGATAGCCAAACCCTGCTGGCGCCACTGGTGCGTGATGGCCGGGCGCGCGGCCTGGCGGTGACAGATC
>JADCFR010000098.1 GCA_020249415.1 Roseomonas sp.
CGAAAAGCGCTATGCAGGGCAAAGGCTTGGGGGTGTGCAGGCATGAAGGGCATTCTGCTCGCCGGCGGGTCCGGGACGCGTTTGCACCCCATGACCTTGGCGGCTTCCAAGCAATTGCTGCCGGTCTATGACAAGCCGATGGTCTATTACCCGCTGGGTACGCTGATGCTGGCGGGCATCAAGGATATATTGCTGATCTCAACGCCGGCCGATCTGCCGCAATTCAAGCGCTTGCTTGGCGATGGCGCGCAATTTGGGCTTCGCATCAGCTATGCCGAACAGCCAAGCCCGGATGGCATTGCGCAAGCCTTTCACATCGGTGCCGATTGGATCGGTGGGGAAGCCTGCGCGCTCGCGCTCGGCGACAACATCATCTATGGCCATGGTCTGGTGGAAAGCCTGAAGGCGGCAGCCACCAATGCGCAGAATGGTTTGGCTTCCGTCTTTGGGTATCGCGTGGCCGATCCGGAACGCTATGGTGTCGCGGAATTTGATGCCAACGGGCGCGTGCTGTCCATCGAGGAAAAACCCGCCAAGCCCAAATCCGATTGGGCGGTGATCGGGCTTTATTTCTACGACAAGCGCGTGACGCAAATGGCGCGCGACCTTAAGCCCTCTGCCCGCGGTGAATTGGAAATCACCGATCTGAACAAGGTTTATCTCGCCAATGGCAGCCTGCGCGCGGAGCAATTGGGCCGCGGCTGCGCCTGGCTTGATGCCGGCACGCCAGCTTCCCTTTTGCAGGCAGCGCTTTTCGTGCAGACGGTGCAGGAACGCCAGGGCCTACAAGTGGGCTGCCCTGAGGAAATCGCCTTCCGGATGGGCTTCATTGATGCAGCAGCTTTGCGCGCCCAGGCGGATCGTTTGGGTAAGACCGCTTATGGCACCTATTTGCGTGAAATCGCGGAAGGGCGCCTTTCATGAAGGCAGAGCGCCTTGCCATCCCCGATCTGATTCTGATCGAACCCGCGCGCTTTGGCGATGAGCGCGGCTTTTTCAGCGAAGTCTGGTCGCGCCGTACGCTTGCCGCACATGGGATCACGGCGGATTTCGTGCAGGATAATCATTCCCTGTCGCGTCAGAAGGGCGTGGTGCGCGGCCTGCATTTCCAGCGCCCGCCTTCTGCGCAGGCCAAGCTGGTACGCGTGGTGCGCGGCTCCATCCTGGATATCGCCGTGGATATCCGCGAAGGCTCCGCAACCTATGGCCAGCATGTCGCTTGTGAATTGTCGGCGGCGAATTGGCAGCAGCTTTGGATCCCGGCGGGTTTCGCGCATGGTTTTGTCACGCTCGAAGAAGATACCGAGGTGCTCTACAAGGTTGATGCCTATTATGATCGGGAAACCGATGCCGGCATCGCCTGGGATGATCCCGCCCTTGGCATTGATTGGCCGCTGGACAACCCGATCCTGTCCGACAAGGACCGCAAGGCACCGCGCCTGGCCGATATCGCGCCGCCCTTTCCGAGGGGTTCCTGGTAATGCGCCGCATCCTCGTCACTGGTCGGGGCGGGCAATTGGCCACCGGGCTTGAAGCGGCACTACCCGCGCAAGGGTTTGAGGCGCTGCTGGTTGGCAGGCCGGCATTCGACTTCAACATACCCGAAACGATTATCGCTGCCTTTGCTGCGCTGAAACCCGACGCGGTGGTGAATTGCGCCGCCTGGACCGCGGTTGATGCGGCGGAAGATGATGAGGCCGGCGCCTTCCGCGCCAATGCGCTCGGGCCGGCCTTGCTGGGGCGCCTCACGCGTGAAGCGGGCATCCCCATCATCCAGATTTCCACCGATTATGTTTTCGACGGTCTGAAGGGTGCGCCTTATCTGGAAAGCGATTTGCCCAATCCACTCGGCGCCTATGGCCGCACCAAGCTGGCTGGTGAATGGGCGGCGCAGGCGGCCAATCCGCGTTGCATTGTGCTGCGTACGGCTTGGGTCTTCGCACCCATGGGCAGGAATTTTCTGCGCACCATGCTGGCCCTTGGCGCACAGCGGCCGGAGCTTCGCGTGGTGGCGGATCAATGCGGCAGCCCGACCGCAGCGCCTGATTTGGCGGATGCTATCACCTCCATTCTGGCGCGGCTCCGCGATCACGGCTGGCGCGATGAATACGCCGGCACCTATCACGCGACCGGCGGCGGCTTCACCCATTGGCACGGCTTTGCCGAGGCGATTTTCGATCTGCACGCCCAGCATGGCGGCAAGCGCCCCCAGGTGCATGCCATCACCACCGCCGATTACCCGACCAAGGCCAAACGCCCCGCCGATGGCCGGCTGGATAATGGCAAGCTCGCGCGCGTTTTTGGCGTGGCGCTGCCCCCCTGGGAAGCCGGGCTTGCCCGCGTGATGGCGGCACTGCGCCAAGGCTGAAGCCTTCCCGAAACTGGCTTTCGGCGGCATGATGCGCGCAAGAATTCAGGGAGGATGCCCCATGACCAAGCTTTCCCGCCGCGCTGCACTTGCCCTGCCGCTGCTTGCCGCGCCCGCCATCGCCCGCGCGCAATCCTGGCGCCCGCCTGGGCAGGTGCGCATTATCGTCCCCGCCGCTGCGGGTGGCACCACGGATATCATGGGCCGGTTGCTCGCGCAGTTCTTGCAGCCGCGCTGGGGCACGCCGGTGGTGGTGGAAAATCGCACCGGTGCGGGCGGTACCATCGGCACCTTGGAAGCGGTGCGCGCGCGCCCCGATGGCCTCACGCTGCTCATGGGCAATATCGGCCCGCAGGCCATCGGCTATTCGCTGTTCCGCAATCTGCAATATCGGCCAGAGCAATTGGCCGCCATCGCCGGCACCATCGCCGGGCCCAATGTGCTGGTGGTGAACAACAATGTCCCGGCGCAGAATGTGGCCGAGCTTGCCGCGATGCTGCGCGCCAAGCCGGGTGAGATCCCCTATGTTTCAACCGGTGTGGGTCAATCCACGCATCTTTCGCCGGTGCTGTTCCTGCAAATGCTGAATGCCCAGGCCATTCATGTGCCAACACGCGGTTCTGCCCCGGCACAGATTGAATTGCTCGCCGGCAATGTCACCTTCCTGATTGATAACCTGACCGGCATCATGGGCCATATCCAGGGCGGCCGCGTGCGCGCCCTGGCTGTCACCAGCAAGGAACGCCACCCGCTGCTGCCCAATGTGCCGGCGATGCGCGAAACCATGCCGGAACTCGCGAATTATGAAGTGAATACCTGGTTCGGCGTTTTCGGTCAGGCGGCCATGCCGGCCGAGATGATCAACAGCATCAATGCCGATATCATGGCGATGCTCGCCATGCCGGAGACCGTGAAGCGGTTTGAGGAATTGGGCGGCATGCCGATGATTGGCAGCGCGCAGCAATTCGGCGCTTTCGTCGCCAGTGAAATCACCAAATGGGCTGATGTGATCAAGCGCGAAGGCTTGCAGATAGACGCAAGCTGAGGCGCGGGGCCATTTCGGTCAGCGCCTAAACCTTCGCAAACGCCACATCGCGCGTCGCCGCCAGCTTGTCATAGGCTGCGCGGACGGCATCAGCCCCATGCAGGCGTTCCAGGCGCCTCAGCGTGAAATGCCCGCGCGCCACGCTGCGGAAATGCTCCAGAAACGCGAGGTTGATCGCAGCCCCCGCCGCGGCGCCGATCAGCGGTGCGGCCTGGGCGGAAAGTTTCAAGCCGACCGGCCCCACGAAACGTGACGCAATCGCCGCGATGAAGCCGGGCAGGATGGTCGTGCCAATGCTGCCCTTCAGCGCCTCGGCCAAAGCAATCCGCAGCGCGAAATAGCCGGATTCGGCAGCATCATCGGCGCGCCCGCGCCCGCCAAGCGCGAAGATTTTCAGGCATTCGGCGCTGATCTCAGGCCGCGCCAAATCCTCACCTTCCTCAGCGGCAATCGCCGCAATCTGGCGCAGCAGAATGGTGGTGGAAACCGGCAATTCCACCAGCGTGCCGGCCAGGCCAAAGGCACCACCCGCGGCACCCGTTGCCGCGGCAAGCCCGCGATGCAGCCAGGATGAAGGCAGGACCGCGGGGGTCGCCGCCGGCGATGACCGCAGCGCCGCCGCCATCGCCGTTGTGAGCGCCGCGCGCACAGCGCCATGCAGGCCGCCTTGCATGGGGCCTGGCAGGTGCGCGGTCAGTGCCTCGATCGGCGTGCCCACCGTCGCCGAAAGCCGCGCGGCGAGGGAGGGGTTCTCCAAAGCCTCAAACGCCGCGCGCAATTCAGCTTCGGCGCGGGGGCCAAGCGGCGGTGGCGCGGCACTGACCGTAAGGCTCATTTCTATAAAATGTACCGCGAAAGATCAGCGCTGGCGGCCAGCGGCGCGACACGGTCGCGCACCATGGCGGCATCCACAGCAATGGTTTCGCCGGCGCGGTCAGTCGCGGTGAAGGAAACTTCTTCCAGCAACCGTTCCAGCACCGTCGCCAGGCGCCGCGCGCCGATATTCTCCACACTCGCATTGATCTCGGCGGCCAGATCGGCAATCGCTTCAACCGCATCGGGCGCGAAATCCAGCGCGACCGACTCAGTGCCGAGCAGCGCAGTATATTGCTTCAACAGCGAATGTTCCGGCTCGGTCAAAATCCGGCGGAAATCATCGCGCGACAGCGCCTTCAATTCCACACGGATCGGCAAGCGGCCCTGTAATTCCGGCAAAAGATCGGAAGGCTTCGCGAGATGAAAGGCGCCAGAGGCGATGAAGAGCACATGATCCGTCTTCACCGGCCCATGCTTGGTCGTCACCGTGGTGCCTTCAATCAAGGGCAGCAAATCGCGCTGCACCCCCTCGCGGGAGACATCGCCGCCACGAAAGCCGCTTTCGCTGGTGCGGGCGCAAACCTTGTCAATCTCGTCCAGGAAGACGATGCCATTGGCTTCAACATTCAACAGCGCGTCGCGCACCACCGCATCCTGATCCAGAAGCTTATCGGCTTCATCCTTCAGCAGCGCCGTGCGGGCTTCGGCCACCGTCATCTTGCGGGATTTGCTGCGCCCGCCGAACATCTTGCCGAACATTTCCTGCAAATTCTGCATTTGCGGCGGCTGGCCGCCGGGCAGATCGATCATGCCAATCGGCATGGCGGGTCCGGAATCGGCCAATTGCACTTCAATTTCGCGATTTTCCAACTGGCCTTCCCGCAGCATGCGGCGAAACTTCAGCCGGGTTTCACCCGATGCGCCTTCACCCACCAGGGCGGTCAGCAGGGTTTCCTCGGTGGCCAATTCGGCCTTGGCCTGCACGCCCTTGCGCGCAGCGTCGCGGCCCATGGTGATGGCAACTTCCACCAGATCACGCACAATGCTTTCCACATCGCGCCCGACATAGCCCACTTCGGTGAATTTCGTCGCTTCCACCTTCAGAAACGGCGCATGCGCCAAACGCGCCAAACGCCGCGCGATTTCCGTCTTGCCGCAGCCGGTCGGCCCGATCATCAGGATATTCTTCGGCACCACTTCCTCACGCCGCCCTGGCGCCAATTGCTGGCGCCGCCAACGGTTGCGCAGCGCAATCGCCACTGCGCGTTTGGCTTCCTGCTGGCCGACAATATGCCGATCAAGCTCTGAGACGATCTCGCGCGGGGAGAGGTTGACGGTTTCGGTCATGCCGCGTCTCCCGCGCTGGCGGCCAGCGTCTCAAGGATGATATTGCCATTGGTATAGACGCAGATATCCGCGGCAATCCTCATCGCGCGCCGGCAAATCTCCTCGGCTTCCACCCCTTCCACGGGCAGCAGCGCGCGTGCGGCGGAAAGCGCGTAATTGCCGCCCGAGCCAATGCCGATGATGGCGTCTTCCGGTTCCAGCACATCGCCCTGCCCGGTCACGAGCAAGGATCGTTTGTGATCCGCGACCGCCAGCAAGGCTTCCAGGCGCCGCAAATAGCGATCCGTCCGCCAATCCTTCGCCAAATCAACGCAGGCGCGTTCCAATTGATCCGGGAAGCGTTCCAGCTTGGCTTCCAGCCGTTCCAAAAGGGTAAACGCATCCGCTGTGGCGCCGGCGAAGCCCGCCAGCACCTTGCCGCCGGCGATCCGGCGGATCTTGCGCGCATTGCCCTTCACCACGGTCTGTCCGAGCGATACCTGCCCATCCCCGGCCATGGCCACCTGCCCGCCCTTGCGAACGCAAAGAATGGTGGTGCCGTGCCAACCCAGTGGGTCGTGTTGTGTCTGTGTCATGGGCCATGAAATGGCGCGGCTGGGGCGCCGAGACAACCGCCCCCCGCTTTCGGTTGCATCCCCCCCATCGCGAGGCGTAGGTAAGCGCCATGAAAACCACCCCGCCCTGGAACCGCCGCGCGGAGATCAGCCGCGAGACCTCGGAAACCGCGATCACCGTCGCCCTTGGCCTGGATGGCGAAGGGCGCGCGGATATCGCCACCGGCATTGGCTTTCTGGACCATATGCTGACCGCCCTCGCAAGGCATGGCCTGTTTGACCTGAAGGTCCAGGCCAAGGGTGACCTGCACATTGATTTCCACCACACCACGGAAGATGTCGGGATTGTCATCGGCCAATGCCTGCGTCAGGCCCTGGGCGACAAGCGCGGCATTCGCCGCTACGGCGCTGCCGTAATCCCGATGGATGAGGCCCTGGCCGAGGCGGCGGTGGATATCTCGGGCCGACCCTTCCTTGCCTGGTCGGTCAGCTTCGCCCAGCCCAAGATCGGTGAGATGGATACCGAATTATTCGAGGAATTCTTCCGCGCGCTCGCCTTCAATGCCGGGATTACGCTGCATGTGACACAGAAGGCCGGCACCAACGCCCACCACGTGGCGGAAGCCTGCTTCAAGGCTTTGGCGCGGGCGCTCCGGGAAGCGGTGGAACCGGACCCGCGCGCGATCAGCGCCATTCCGTCCACCAAGGGCGTATTGGAAGCCTGACATGCGCGTCTGGACCGTGCATCACCGCCCGACAACCGCGGATAAACCCGCGCGGACGGTCATGGTACGGGAAGGCTTTTCCTGGTGGGCCGCGCTGTTTCCACTGTTCTGGTTCCTGGCCAAGCGGCTTTGGCTGGTGGCGGCGCTGTATTTTGCGCTCGCTACGCTGCTGGGCTTTGTGCTGCCTTCTGGCATCTCCCCCTGGGCGATGATCGCTTTGCAAATCCTGACGGGGTTTGAGGCGCGGAACCTCCAGCGCTGGACGCTTGAACGGCGCGGCTTCCGCCTGATGGGCGTGGTGCAGGGGCGCGATGAGGAAGGCGCGGTCTTGAACCTCGCGGATCGTCGTGCCGATCTGGCCCGAGGGCTGACATGAAGCTGGTCATCATTGATCCGGGTTCGGGCAATCTGGCTTCAGTGCTGCGCGCTTTCCAGAAGGTGGCAGCGGAAGCAGGCATCGCCGCCGATATTCGTGTGACGCGCGATGCCGCGGAAATCCTGGCCGCTGATCGGGTGGTGCTGCCCGGGCAGGGGGCTTTTGCCGCCTGCCGGCGTGGCTTGGATGCGCTACCAGGCGCGGTCGCGGCGCTGGAACAGCGCGTGCGCGGGGATGGCGTGCCCTTTCTTGGCATTTGCGTGGGGATGCAGTTGATGGCGTCGCACGGCTTGGAACATGGCAGCACGCCGGGGCTGGATTGGCTGCCCGGCGAGGTGGCGACGATGGACCCGAAGGACGCCGACGGCGCCCCCCTGCCGCTGCCACAAATGGGCTGGAATGGGCTTGCCTTCCGCCCCGGCTGCCACCCTTTGCTGGCGGGTATCTCGCCGGGGGATCAGGTTTATTTCGTGCATTCCTACGCCTTCAGGGCCGCGCGGGCAGAGGATGTGATCGCCACCACCGATTACGGCGGGCCCGTGACAGCGGCCATTGCCCGCCATAATCTTGCCGGGCTTCAGTTCCATGTGGAAAAAAGCGGTCCGGTGGGGTTGCGTATCCTTATGAATTTCCTCCAATGGGTGCCATGAATAGCGCAATGACCATGAGCTTCACCCATGATTTGGCGGTCGAGCTCGCGAACCAGATATCGGATACTGATCTGGCCGATCTCTGCGAAGCGACGGATGCGGCCATCATTGAAGGCGGCGGCTTCGGCTGGCTGGAGCCCCAGGGGCGGGAAGCACTGGCGCGGCATTTCCGCGGCACGCTGCTGGTGCCGGAACGTGAGCTGTTCATCGCCCGCCTTGATGGCCATGTGGTGGGATCAGCGCAATTGGTGCGCCCGCCGCGCCATAATGAAGCGCAATCCTTCGGCGCCACGCTGACCCATGCCTACCTTGCACCCTATGCGCGCGGCCATGGTCTGGCGCGCATGCTGGTGATGCGCGTTGAAGAACGCGCCGCCGCCCTTGGCCATCGCGTGCTGAACCTTGACGTGCGGGAGACGCAAACCACCGCCATCGCGCTGTTCGAGGCGCTGGGTTACGTCCATTGGGGCACGCATCCGTTTTATGCGCGCGTGCATGGGCAAACGGTTTCGGGCCGCTTTTACTACAAGCCGCTTGAGCCAGGCCGTGGCCGTTCCACCGGCGCCTTGCTTGATCCCACGCAGTAATGGGTTTTTCGCTTTATCCCGCCATTGATTTGAAGGGCGGGCAGGTGGTGCGCCTCAAGCGTGGAGAGATGGATCAGGCCACCATCTATGCCGATGATCCGGCAGCGCAGGCGCGGCGCTTTATCGAAGCTGGATTTTCCTGGGTGCATATGGTGGATTTGGACGGCGCCTTTGCCGGCAAGCCCGCCAATGCGGCAGCCGTGCGCGCCATCATCGCCGCCGTGCCGGGCACCAAGCTGCAATTGGGTGGCGGCATTCGTTCAATGGAGACTGCGGAAGCCTGGCTGGAAGCCGGCGTCAGCCGGATCATCCTCGGCTCAGCCGCCGTGAAGGACCCGGATTTCGCCCGCGCTGCCTGCCGCGCCTTTCCGGGCCGGGTCGCGCTTGGCATTGATGCGCGTGATGGCATGGTGGCGACCGAAGGCTGGGCTGAGACCAGTGATGTGAGTGCCACTGATCTGGCGCGCCGCTTTGAGGATGCCGGCGCAGCAGCGGTGATTTATACCGATATCGCGCGCGATGGCATGTTGAGCGGCGTAAATGTCGCGGCAACGGCCGCACTCGCGCGCGCGGTGCGCTTGCCGGTGATAGCCTCGGGCGGTGTCGCGGGCGTTGAGGATATCACGGCGTTGCGAGACGCAGCCGCCGGGATTGAAGGCGTGATTTTGGGGCGCGCGCTGTATGATGGGCGGATTGAACCCAAGCTGGCGCTGGCGGCGGCGGCGTAGGCGGGGTCTTTTCCGCGACATACCCCTTCCGCTTGGCGGGGCTCATTCCGGGTCGCGCTGGAAATGTATCTCGATTGTAACCGTATATTCAGAAAACCCCTCTACGGGGTCGGCCTTCTCCTCATTCCCCCGTAGAAGGAAACTGCCCTGTGCGTATCTCCATCCGCAATCTTGGGCTCGGCATTGGCGCCGTGCTGACACTGCTGGTCGCCTATCTCTCGGTGACCGCCATCAACGACAGGTTGAATGACAAGACCTTGGCCAAAAGGGGCCTTGAAATCACCACGGCGCTTGAGCTCGGCTATCGGGCGTTGATGCCGCTATCCCTCGAACGCTCCGTCACGCAGGTCGGCTTGACGCTGGAAACCCCTCTGCCGGCGCAATTCGCAAGCCTGCGTATGGAACAGAGACGGGTTTCCGAACAGCACCTGAACGCCCTGATGGCGCATTTGGAACAGACGAGCGAGCTTCCAAACAAGCAGGAAACCCTGAATGCGCTGAAGGCGGCGCGTTCCAATCTTGCGGCCTTGCGTGTCCGGGCGGATGCGGCGGTATCAGCGCCGCGCCAGAATCGTCCGAGCCATGTGGAAACCTTGCCTCAGGAAATCATCGCCGCCATTCGCGATATGCAGTCCGCACTCGGCAATCTGATTGATACAGCCGCCATGCGCATCGCCAAATCTGAACACGCGGTGCTTGCGGCCTATCGCATTTGGCGTGTGCGGGAATATGAGGGTCAGTCGCGCACCTATATTGCCGCTGCCTTGTTGAACCAACAGCCCATGACGCCGGCGGCGATGAAGGCTTCCAGCGAGTTGACTGGCAAGGCCGAGGTTTCCTTTGAGGCGTTGAAATCCATGCAGCGGCTGCTGCCGGCGGCGTTACTGCCTTCGCTGCAAGCGATTGATAGCGCTTACGACAAGAATTACGGCGCGCTGCGCACACTCGCGCTGTCTGGCGCCGCGACGGGCAATTACCCGGTGGATTTCGCCAGCTACTTCGCTCGTTCGGGTGAAGCGTTGGGCCAGATTGAAGCCAATACCAATGCCTTCAGTGAATATGCGACGCGCAGCGCGCAGGACGCGGTGGCCGATCTGCGCTCTGCCCTGATCATGACCGTAGCGGTCGCGGCTTTCGGCTTGGCGGCGGTGCTTTTCATCGCCTGGCTGCTTTATGTGCGCATCGCCCAGCGCCTGTCGCGCACCAATCAGGCGATGGCAGCCTTGGCCAATGGCGATACCGCCATTGCCATCACTGAATTGCAGAGCGGTGATGAAATCGGCGATATGGCGCGTTCATTGGTCGTCTTCCGCGACAATGCCTTGCGTGTTGCTGCGCTCGAAGCCGAAAAGCAGGCCGCCGAAGAACAGCGTGCTGCACAGCGCAAGGCGGAGATGGAAAAGATCGCTGCTGAGTTCGAAGGTGAAATCGGCGCCATTGTCCAATCCCTGAATGACAATGCGCGGGAAATGACCGGTGCTGCCCAGGCCATGCAGCATTCCGCAGGCGATGTCGGTAACCGTTCTCAATCCGTTTTGCGGTCGGCTGAGGAAACCTCCAACATCGCATCCGGTGTGGCCGCCGCGACTGAACAAATGACGACCTCGGTCGGTGAAATCAGCCGTTCGATTCAGAATTCCGCCCTGAAGACCCAGGAAGCGGTCGAAAACGCCGCCCGCACCACGGAGCAGATGAATACCCTGGCCGAGACGGTGGGGCGCATTGGCAACGTGGTGGAGTTGATCAATTCCATCGCGGGCCAGACCAATCTTCTGGCACTCAACGCCACCATTGAAGCGGCGCGTGCGGGTGAAGCAGGCAAGGGCTTCGCCGTGGTGGCGAGTGAGGTGAAGGCGCTTGCCGCACAGACGGGCAAGGCGACTGCAGAAATCAGTGAACAGATTGCCGGCATTCAAAATGCGACCGGCGCGGCGGTGACGAATATCAAGGATATTTCTGCCGCCATTAGTGAGCTGGAGCATATCGCCTCCACCATCGCCTCCGCGATTGAGGAGCAGAATGCGGTGATTGCCGACGTCGCCAATAATGTCTCCCGCACATCCTCACTGACCGAAGCGGTGCGTGGCGATGCATCATTGGTGGCGAAAACCGCGACCGAGAGCACGGCCTCAGCCTCTCAGGTGCTCAGCACCGCGCAGGGCCTGGCCGGACGGTCTGAGGATTTGTCGCGCGCCATGGCGGGCTTCATTGAGCGCGTGCGGGCGGCGTAGCGGGTTTTCGCGCCGATTGGCATAAAGAGGAGCACGCCTGTTGCGCCGTGGCGTGGCAGGCGTGCTCTGGCTATGGGTTGTGGATAAGTCTGGGGAATACCGGCATATGGGAATTGCCATTTCAGATGAAGCAAGCCGCCCAAAGCCTCAAAATACGGGATTTTTCCGGCTTATGCGCGGCTTGGGGATAAGCCGCCTGATCAGTTGCGTCACGCAACAGCCTGTTGCCGGCGGTTAAGCCGCCACATCAGCCAAAGCGCGATGGATAGATTAACCAGGTTCCACGCAATGCCGTTCAGCATCGCCGCCGTATAGCCGCCGGTGGCGTCAAACAGCGCGCCCGCCATCCAGCCACCTATCGCCATGCCAACCATGGTGGAAGACAGCGCCAGACCAACGCGGCTGCCGGCTTCTGATGGGGGAAAGTTCTCGCGTACGATCATGGCGTAGCAGGGCACCAGCCCGCCCTGAAACAGGCCGAACATGAAGGACACCAGGAACAGCGCCATCAACCCATCGGATGGCAGGAACATCAGCAGCGCGATGCCTTGCAGCATGGAGGAAAGCACGAGGGTTCTCACGCCGCCGATGCGATCCATGATGAAACCGAAAATCAGCCGAGATGCGATGCCGCTGGCGAGCATGACGGAAAGCATCTCGGCGCCGCGTGCCGCGCCGAAACCAAGGTCCACGCAATAGGCGACGATATGCACCTGCGGCATGGCCATGGCGATGCAACAGGTGATGCCGGCCAGGATGATCAGCGTCTGCAAGACATTGGGCGGCAGCCCGAGCGCCATGGGGTTGCGCGGCACCACGCTGCCAGGGGCGGCCGGCGCGGGCATCGGCGCGCGGGTGCGCAGCAAAAGTGCCAATGGCACCAGCGTCACGAAACTCGCAATGCCCATGATCAGATGCGCCTGGCGCCAGCCAATGGTGGAAATGCCCCATTGCAGCAGGGTCGGCCAGAAGGTGCCCGCGAAGTAATTGCCGGAAGCGGCGAGGGCCATGGCAATGCCGCGGCGCTTTTCAAACCAGAGCGAGACATCGGCAATCAGGGGGCTGAACACCGCTGCTGCGCCGAAGCAACTGAACAGCACGCCATAGGCAAGACCAAAGGTGAAAAGGCTCGGCGCGAAATAGGTGGCGATGCCACCAAGCCCGATGGAGGTGGCACCGATCAGCACCGGCACCATCACGCCGAAGCGGTCCGATAGCCGGCCCATAAGCACGCCACCCACCACGAAGCCCACCATGGTCATGGTATAGGGCAGCGATGCGCCAGCGCGCAGCGTGCCGAATTCCGCCTGCACGGTGGGCAGCACCACCACCACGGTCCACATCGGCGCGCTGCCGATCATGCTGATCAACAGCGCAATCGCCAAACGCATCCAGGCGGCGCGGCCATCCAAGCGGCTGTCACGCATCAGCGGGGCATTCATTGGTTTTGTGCTTGCTTGCCCGGTGCCCAGCGATAGGTGCGCGCCGTGGCTTCACCCATTAGCATGGCGCGATCACTCTCCGAAAGCCGATCCGATTTCAGGAAAGCATCCACCCCTTCGGCATAAGTCAGCAACGCCACCGCGCGAGTCCAATCCGTGCCCCAAAGGCAGCGCTGCATACCAAAGGCATCGAATATGCGCGCGAGCGGTTCCCAGATATCGGCGTAAGGATATTCGCCGCGCGACAGCGTGCATGCACCCGTGATTTTCACAACGACATTGGGAAAGGCCGCGAGTGCCAGCAGCTTCGGCAATTCGGCAAAGCCATGATCCATGCGTGGTGGTTCAAAAGGTTGTTGCAGGCCAAGATGATCAATGACCAAGCGCGTATGCGGATTGCGCCGCGCCAATTCATGCACCTGATCAAGCCTGCCCCAGCAGAGCAGATTGACCGGCAGGTCTCGCTTCGCTGCCGTTGCCAAAACATGGTTGATACCAGGATCGGCAGGATCGGCAGAGACATCGCCGCGCATCATGATGCGAATGCCAACCGCGCCAGGTATGGCCTGCCAATCGGCGATGGTCTCCGCCACCGCCGGATCATTCGGATCAACCGGCTTCACCAGCGCGAAACGATCCGGATAGGTATTGCGGACGGCAACCGCGTAGCTCGCGTCAAAGCGATACATGGTGAAGGCGGAAACCAGAATCGCGCCATCCACGCCGACGGCATCCATGGCCTTCACCATATCGGCGCCGGTAACTTCTGGCGGGCCATGCAGCACCGCATGCCAGGGCCGACCGGGATGGTTGCGTTCATAGGCATGGACTTGCGCGTCAATGATCGGCATGGCGGTTCCTTGGGCGTTTCTTGAGACAAAGCCTAGGCGCGAGACGCTGGCGCAGCAAGGCGCGGGCCTTGGTGGCGGACGCAATTCGATCTAGCTTGGCCGCCTTCCACCTTGATTAAGGAAACACCATGACCCCACCTGAGAGAATGCGCGCCCTGCTCGCCAAGCCTGATTTCGTTGTCATGCCCGCCGTATGGGATGGGCTATCGGCCAAAATGGCAGCCGCGGCAGGGTTTGAAACCGCCTTTCTGTCCGGTTCCTGCGTGGCGGCAAGCCGCCTGGGCGGGCCGGACCTAGATTTGATTTCCTTCGCTGAGATGTTTGACAGTTTCAACATGGTGCGTGCTGCGGCGCCGAATACGCTGGTGCTGGCGGATGGTGATCATGGCTATGGCAATGCAATGAATGTGCAGCGCACGGTGCGCGCTTATGGGCGCGCCGGGGCGGCCGCGATCCTGATTGAGGACAAGATCACACCGCGCGCCTTGACCGCTGCGGGCAAGCCCTGCCTGCCACGCGCAGAAGCACGCATGAAAATCCGTGCCGCTGTTGAAGCCGCCAAGGACTCCGGCATCCTTATTCTGGCGCGCACGGATTGCCGCCCGACCGCCGGCATCGATGAGGCTGTGGCGCGCATTGAAATGTTTGTTGAAGAAGGCGCGGATATCCTGTTTCTGGATAGCCCCGCCGATGACGCGGAAATCCATCGCGCCATTGCCGCGGCCAAGGGCCGGCCTTCCTTTGTGGTGCTCTCGCCCGGCGGGGCGCGCGCCACACCAACCCAGGCGGAAGCCAAGGCGCTTGGCTTCAAGATCGGCACTTTCCCAACCGGGATGCTCTCTCCAGCGGCGGCGGGCATGAAGGCGGGCCTGGCCGCGCTGCAATCCGGGCTTTCAGAAGCCGCCAGCGCCATGCCTTCGGCGGAATTGCGCGACACGCTTGGCTATGGCGATTACGACGCCAAGGCCAAGGCCTTTATCGCTTCCTGAAGCTGGTGGAGTCACTCCCGCTTGCGCTGATCGGTGCACTGCTGCCGCTGCCAATGTGGCTTTGGCTGCGCCGACAGGTAGCGGCACGCTTCAGCATGTGGGTTGCGCTGGATGCAGCGCCCTGGCTTGCGGCGTATCTGCTGCTGCTTGGCATGACAGCGCGACCCCTGCTTTCAGGCGGGGCGGTTGCGGGCGCCTTGCTGTTCATAGCCATCGCGGCATTCGCCAAACGCGCCAGGCTGGGTGATGGCTTGGTCTTCACCGATGGCGGGCTGTTATGGCAGGTGTTTGTGCATCCGCGCTTTTACGTGCCCTTTGTGCCCAGGGCCGTGCTGGTGGTGGGTGTCATTGCTGGTATCGCGCTGGCGCTTGGCGTGCTTGTGTTGGAACCAGGGCTTGATTTTGCGTCAGCGCAGCGCGTTGCGGTGCTGGTCTTGGGTGCTGTCTTGCTTGGCATCACGCTAAGGCCGCTTTTCCTGTTGCGCGGCGCAATCATCCAGCAGGTGCCTGCCGCAGATGCCGCAGGCTTCGGACCCCTGGCCTGCTTTGCGCTACATGCGCGGCTGGCGGCGACTGAGCGTGCCGCTCGGCAAGCGCGCCATGCACCCGCACCGCCGATGCTGCATCTGGCCGATCCAGCGCCGCATTTGCTGTTGCTGCAACTGGAAAGTTTTTGTGACCCGCGCCGCTTTGGCCTGGCGCAGGCTCTGCCGCATAAGGATCGGCTGGCGCAGACAGCGCTGACACAGGGTTCGCTGGCGGTTTCGGCCTTTGGCGCCAATACCATGCGCACGGAATTCGCCGTGCTGACCGGGCTTGAGGATACGGCGCTGGGGCTTGATCGCTTCAACCCATATTTTCGCTTCGCGCGCCAACCAATCGGGTCTCTGGCTTGGGAATTGCGCGGTGCTGGATATCAAACCCTGTGCCTGCATCCCTTTGATGCGCGTTTTTTTGGCCGTGACAAGGTGCTGCCCGCACTTGGCTTTGCACGATTTGATGCAGCGCCGGCCTTTGAAGACGCAGAGCATGTGCGCGGTTTGGTATCGGATGCCGCCATCGCGCAGCGACTTGCCGCTGATCTTGCAGCGGCGACCTTACCGGGGTTTTGGTATGTGATTACGGTGGCGGCCCATGGGCCATGGGAAGGCGATGATCCTGCGCGCAGCTGGGCTGACTGCATGGCCGCGAGTGATGCCATGTTGGGTGAGGTGATGCGCGCTGCAAAAGCCTGCCCGCGCCCGGTTGTGGTAGTGGCCTTTGGGGATCATCGCCCGGCCTTACCCATCGCACAGGGGGGGAAGGAAACGGATTACGTGATCTGGCGCAGTGATCGCCCCGGAGATGGGCGCGCGGAAAAGCTGAACGCTGTCGGCCTGCACCGCGCCATCAGGGACGCGATGCAGGGCTGATCAGGCTTTACTGTACCGGATCAATCGGCGTGATTGGCGCGCCGGCGGCTTCAATGGTGGCGCCCGCTTGCAGCAGCAAATCCTCCCGATAGCGGCCGGCGAGCAATTGCACGCCGACCGGAATGCGCCCGACCGTGCCGGTGGTGACGGTAAGGCCAGGCAGGCCCATCAGCGGCAGGCCCACTTGCGTGAGCTGCGCTTCCATGATGCGGCGGAAGGCCGCCGGGCTTTCGACATCTTCCTGATCGCGGAAGGGCAATTCGCCGGATACGGGCGTGATCGCCACCGGGAAGCGCTCAAAAAATTCCATCCAAAGCCGCAGGAAATAGGAACGCTTCTGCAGCGCATCCATGAAGCTGTTCAGATCAGGATTGGGGCAAAGTTCTTCCATCTGCGCGAAGATGAAGCTGGCATCCGGATCACCTTCCTGATGCAAGGCGCTAT
Organism: Roseomonas sp.; assembly: GCA_020249415.1. Lineage (GTDB taxonomy): Bacteria > Pseudomonadota > Alphaproteobacteria > Acetobacterales > Acetobacteraceae > Neoroseomonas. The sequence continues at coordinate 16,566 of JADCFR010000098.1, forward strand.
TGAGGCCGCGGCGGCTTTCCGCAAGCCAGAGCATCGCTTGCAATTGCGCGGGTTCGCGCAAGGGCGGTGTGTCTGATTCCTCGATGGTCCAGCCGGCGGCTTCCAAGCGGCGGGCGGCATCACGAAGCGCCGCCTGCACTTCGGGTTGCAGCTTCATGCCATCCGGCGAAAGGCACAGCGCGGCGCGCTTTGGCGCGGGCGGGCCTTCCATCGCAGCTTCCACCCACCAGGGGTCGCGGATATCGCGCGCGCACATGGCGCCGAAAGCGAGTTTCACATCGGCGATACTGCGCGCCAGCGGGCCACTCACCGCCATAAGCTGCCCACCAATATGACGTTCCGCGCCCGAAGCATTCCAGGCCGGAATGCGGCCAAGTGTGGGGCGGAGCCCATGGATACCGCAGGCATAGGCGGGATAGCGAATGGAGCCGCCAATATCCGTACCATGCCCAATCGCGCCAATGCCGGCCATGGTGGCAGCACCCGCGCCGCCCGAGGAACCACCCGGCGTAATGCTGGGGTCGCGCGGGTTTTTCGTATGGCCATGCAGCGAATTGCGCGTGAACCACCTCAGCGAGAAAGCCGGCGTATTGGTCCGCCCGATAATCACCGCGCCTGCCTTGCGCAGATTGGCGACCACGGGGTTGTCCTGCTTTGCAATCA
>JADCFR010000099.1 GCA_020249415.1 Roseomonas sp.
CGGCAAGGGCAGCAACCAGGCGGTGGCGGCTGCGCGCGCGGGGGGGCGCGTTGGGATCATCGCGGCCCTTGGCGATGACGCGGCGGGCCAGGCTGCGCGGGCGCTTTGGGCAGAGGAAGGGATTGCGGCTGAGGCGGTGCAAACCACCCAGGCCCCGACCGGCGCCGCCAGCATTCTGCTTGATGCGGCGGGTGAGAATCAAATCATCATCATCCCCGGCGCCAATGCGGAACTGACCCTGCCGCTCGGCTTCACCCCGCCGGCGGATATCGCGGTGGCACTCGCGCAGCTTGAAACACCGCAAGCGGCCACGGCCGCGCTGTTTCGCAGCCTGACGGGCGCGTGCCGCATTCTGAATGTTGCGCCTGCAGCGTCCATCCTGCCGGAACTTCTTTCTGTGACGGATATGCTGGTGCTGAATGAAACCGAAGCCGCCATACTGGCACAGCGAGAGGCCGAGCCCGCAGCCCTGGCAATCGCCCTCGCGGCCGAGACAATGCGGGAAGTGATCCTGACCGCCGGCGCCATCGGCGCCTTTTGGGCGCGCCCCGATGGGGTGGTGATTGATGCCGCGCCACCGCGCGTGGCGGTCACCGACACCACGGGCGCAGGCGATGCGTTTCTGGGTGCCTTCGCGGCCTTCAGCGCGGAAGGCTTGGCGCAGGAGCGGATTTTGCGCCAAGCTGTCACGGCAGGGGCGCTGGCCTGTACGCAAGACGGTGCCGTCCCTTCCTTGCCCTATCGCGCGGCCATCCTGGCGTTCTCCGGCCATTGATCCCCTCGGCAAAAGGGAGGATGCTTGCGCCGTGCGGCACTGGATGAAGCGCCGGAGGAACCGTGACCGAAGCGGCAATAGATTGCGATCTGCATCCGGGCCTGCCCTCCATGGCAAGCCTATTTCCCTATATGGATCAGCATTGGCGCAGCAGCCTGAAGGAACGCGGTGTTTTTCAGCTTGAAAGCGCGTCCTGGCCGCCTGCGGCACCTTCCACCGTGCGCGCCGATTGGCGCGGCCCGAAGGGCGAGGCGCCCTGCAAGCTTGAAACCCTGCAAGCGCAGGTGCTGGATCGCTGGCAGGTCGGCACGGGCATCCTCAACCCGCTTTTTCCGGCGCAGCTTCCCTTCAGCCGTGATCTTTCCGCCGCCTTCGCGCGCGCGACAAATGATTGGATCCGCGCCGAATGGCTGGACGGTGACAAGCGCCTGCGCGCTGCCATCCTGCTGCCCAATGCCATTGAGGAATCCGTGGCCGAGATTGAACGATTGGCACCGGACCATCGTTTCGTGCAGGCCATGACGCTTTGCATGGGGGAAATTCCGCTCGGGCGGCGCGAATGGTGGCCGGTCTATGAGGCGCTGTCTCGCCATGACATGCCGCTTGCGATCCATGCCGGCAGCAATTGGCGCCACCCGGTCACCTCGGTCGGCTGGCCTTCCTATTATCTTGAGGAATACACGGCGAATTCGATGGGGTTTCAATCCTCATTGGCGTCGCTGATCACCGAAGGCGTTTTTGTGAAATTCCCGAAGCTCAAGGTCGTGCTGCTGGAAAGCGGCGTGTCCTGGCTGCCGGCCTTTCTGTGGCGGCTGGTGAAGGCGTGGAAGGGCGTGCGCTTTGAAGTGCCCTGGCTGAATCGCCCGCCATCGGATTACGTGCGCGATCATGTGAGGCTTTCCATCCGCCCGCTGGATGTGCCGGAAGAAGCCGAGACCATGGCGCGGCTGATGGATCATTTGGGAACCGATGAGTTGCTGCTTTGGTCATCCGATTGGCCGCATGCGCATTTTGAGGGCGACGCCACCGTGCCGCAGGGGCTTGATCCCGGCTTGCTCAAGAAAATCATGGTGGATAACCCGCGCGCGACTTATAACAGGCTTAGGGAGAAAGCCCCGGCATGAACATCATCCGCCCCATCGCCGCCCCTGGCCGGCCCGCCGCTGCCACGCTTGGCCTGGTGGATTGCGATATCCATCCGCGCTGCGCTGATTTGGGCGAATACCGGCCATTCATGACCGATGCCGCGTGGCACCGGCTGACCACTTACGGCATTCATGCGCGCCACGGCTTCCATAAGGGCTATCCCTTCCCGAAGGCGGCACCCTTGGCCAGCCGGCGCGATGCCTGGGGGCCGCAGGGTCAGCCGCCTGCTTCCGATCTTGGCTTTGTGCAAAAGCAATTCCTGGATCATTACGGGCTTGATATTGGCGTGCTCAACCCCTTGCAGCCATCCGGCCAGGGCGATGTGAATGATGATCTTTCCATCGCGCTCGCCCATGCTGTGAATGAATGGCAATTGGCGCATTGGGTGGATCATGATGCGCGGCTGCGCGCTTCCATCGTGGTGCCCTACGAGGACGCGGCGGCGTCAGCGGCGGAAATCCGTAGCCGTGCGGGTGATGGCCGCTTCTGCCAGGTGCTGCTGATGAGCCGCACTTCCGAACCGCTTGGCCGCAAGCGCCATTGGCCGATTTATGAGGCCGCGGCGGAAGTGGGCCTGCCGATTGGCATCCATGCCTTTGGCTTTTCCGGCAATGCCATGACCAATGGCGGCTGGCCTTCCTTCTATGTGGAAGAAGTGCAGGAACACGCGACCAGTGCCCAAGCCCAGGTCGCGTCCTTCGTGGTGGAAGGCGTGTTTGAACGCTTCCCCACGCTCAAGATCGTGATGATCGAATGC